>NZ_JBKBWN010000001.1:301945-448948 GCF_046314235.1 Anaerobacillus sp. | reverse complement strand
AATAGTCTAGTGGCGATAGCGAAGAGGTCACACTCGTTCCCATGCCGAACACGATCGTTAAGCTCTTCAGCGCCGATGGTAGTTGGGGGTTTCCCCCTGTGAGAGTAGGACGTTGCTAGGCTATTATTTATATTCCACAGTAGCTCAGTGGTAGAGCTATCGGCTGTTAACCGATCGGTCGTAGGTTCGAGTCCTACCTGTGGAGCCATTTTGGAGAGCTGTCCGAGCTGGCCGAAGGAGCACGATTGGAAATCGTGTAGGCGGCGTAAAACCGTCTCGAGGGTTCAAATCCCTCGCTCTCCGCCATCGCTCTTTTTTATGGCCCGTTGGTCAAGCGGTTAAGACACCGCCCTTTCACGGCGGTAACACGGGTTCGAATCCCGTACGGGTCACCATTTATAATCAAAAGTTCTTTGGAGGATTAGCTCAGCTGGGAGAGCACCTGCCTTACAAGCAGGGGGTCGGCGGTTCGAACCCGTCATCCTCCACCATAATATTATCGCGGGGTGGAGCAGTCTGGCAGCTCGTCGGGCTCATAACCCGAAGGTCGCAGGTTCAAATCCTGCCCCCGCAACCAATAAGTAAACATCTTAAATGGTCATCGTTGTAGAATTTGCGACGAGGAGCTACTGCACCGCAGGAGCAAATTCCAAATGATTTAATAAAGTTGTTTTTTTTACTATTTATAAATACATGGACCCGTGGTGTAGCGGTTAACATGCCTGCCTGTCACGCAGGAGATCGCCGGTTCGATCCCGGTCGGGTCCGCCATTATAATTTTATAGTTATGGCTCGGTAGCTCAGTCGGTAGAGCAGAGGACTGAAAATCCTCGTGTCGGCGGTTCGATTCCGTCCCGAGCCACCATTTTTGCCGGCCTAGCTCAATTGGTAGAGCAACTGACTTGTAATCAGTAGGTTGGGGGTTCAAGTCCTCTGGCCGGCACCAGTGCTACTTTTAATATTAATCATTAGTTATGAAAACGTTTTTGTTTTCATATATTGACGAATATAAAAATAGTATGTAATATTAGTGTTATCTAATATGGAGGGGTAGCGAAGTGGCTAAACGCGGCGGACTGTAAATCCGCTCCTTAGGGTTCGGCGGTTCGAATCCGTCCCCCTCCACCATTTGAAAATTTAGGGGCATAGTTTAACGGTAGAACAGAGGTCTCCAAAACCTCCAGTGTGGGTTCGATTCCTACTGCCCCTGCCAATAAAAAATTATGGCGGTCGTGGCGAAGTGGTGAACGCACCGGATTGTGGCTCCGGCATTCGAGGGTTCGATTCCCTTCGATCGCCCCATTTTTTTTAAAAAGTATTAATGGGCTATAGCCAAGCGGTAAGGCAACGGACTTTGACTCCGTCATTCTCTGGTTCGAATCCAGATAGCCCAGCCAATTATATTGCGGAAGTAGTTCAGTGGTAGAACACCACCTTGCCAAGGTGGGGGTCGCGAGTTCGAATCTCGTCTTCCGCTCCAACTTTATATTGAGGCGGCATAGCCAAGTGGTAAGGCACGGGTCTGCAAAACCCTTATCCCCCGGTTCGAATCCGGGTGCCGCCTCCAAGTTCTCATGAAGTCTTTTTTCGTTTTGCCGGGGTGGTGGAATTGGCAGACACACAGGACTTAAAATCCTGCGGTAGGTGACTATCGTGCCGGTTCAAGTCCGGCCCTCGGTACCATTGCTACTGCCTGAGTAGCTTCGTTGCAGCAATGCGACGAGCAAGCTTGCGGCGCAGGAGCAAACAGCTAAATAATTTGCACTTACTGTCTTAAATTGCTTTAACACGCTTCACTGTGTGTTATTTATTGCAATATGCCGGTGTGGCGGAATTGGCAGACGCGCACGACTCAAAATCGTGTTCCTCTGGAGTGTCGGTTCGACCCCGACCACCGGTACCATTAGTACTTTTTACGTTCATTTTAATAAGTATTGAAATGCTTACAAACGTTGGTATAACAATGTTTGTAAGCATTTTTTGTTTTTAGAGAATGCGATAGAAAACGTTAGGTTTTGATCTCATTTTACACATTTTTTACATAAGATTTACACAGCCATTTGCTCAAATGTGCTCGTCGTTCCTCGCTCATCTTCAGCTCGAAGTTCCTTTGTTAAGTGGGTATATTCCTTTAATGTTGTTTCAATGTCACTATGACCTAATCGCTCACTTACATAATAAATTGACACTTTTTTATACAAAAGAACACTAGCATGCGTATGTCGTAATCCATGGATAGAAATAGGATCGATTTTTAGCTCCGCTAATACCTTTTTTAAGATTTTATTTGCTACAGTGTTACTTATAACTTTGTATTTGGAGCTTGGGCTATAAAAGACTAAATTATGAATATTTTTTGGATTAGCCTCAAACAATTGTCTAAAATGTTTCATCGTATGCATATCCATTTTTATAGTGCGATTAGACTGTTCATTTTTCGTCGATCCGAACCCTTCTTGATTACGTTTCATATAACCCCACGTTTTATTTATTGTGTTCGTACTATTTACAAAATCAAAGTCTTTCCATGTTAAACCAACGATTTCTGCAAATCGCTACCTGAGGTTAATCCTAGTAATAGTAAGGAATAACTTAATCCATCATTCAGTCTATTCCTAAGTTCCTTCAACAAGATTTCGCTTTCGTGAAAATGTAAATGTTTTTCGATTCCTTTTTTTTCAGGTGTTGTCCAATACAAGACAGCTTTTCTTGTGAAGTCATGGAAGATAATTTATTCTTCAATCGCATCTTTTACACAAGCACGAATATGAGCATTTAACTTTTCAACTGTCTCTTTTGCCTTGTTTGATCCAATTTCATTTAGAAACTGTTGATAATCATGTCTCTTTATTTCCTGAATTGGCTTACTACCGTAGTGTGTCTTAATTGCTCTCAACGTGTAATGGTAGTGCTGTTGTGTTGTGACACCTAAATTTGATTTGTATAGCTTCATCCATTTTTCAAAATAACCATCGAACGGAATAGATTTAAGGTGTGGAACGATACCTTTATTTAATTGAGCTTCGATTTCAGCAGCAGCAACTTGTGCCTCTTTCTTAGTACGAAATCCTCCTTTTCTTATAGGCTTAGATTTCCCGTCAACTAAACGACTTACTGTATATTGATAAGTATTTCCCCTTTTTTGAATACTTGCCATGTTTATCAACTCTATCAATTATTTGACAACGGTGATCTTTGGGTCACCATTAATATGCATTGGTAATCCTTGGTTTATTCCAAAAAATTTTGGGTGAAGTGATCATTTAAAAATTTTGCCATTTTCGAGGCATGAAATGACCAACTTTGTCCTCGAGATCTTGGATAGAAAACAAATCCACCATTTTCAGCGTCTAGAATTTTTCGGAATTTTGCTGGGTAAAGGATATTTTCTTTTATCCATTCGTTCTTGCGATTAATTCTATTTTCAAGTTGTTGCATTGACCAATATAGCCTCTTAGTTCCAACCTCCGTAAATCTTCTAGCTCTGCTTTTGAAATAATTACCGAATCAGAAGGAATAGGAATAGTTAATTTTACTTATAATTTTTGCATTATTTTCTCCTCCAATAAAATAAAAGACTTAATAGAGCTACTTAGTAAAAAATATTAGCCAATAGATCTAGTATCTAATCATTAAAAGGATTACGCATTACTCTTTCACATCTACCTATTCTTTTTAATGAAAAGTCTCTATTTTCCAATACCTCATATGCAGTTGGTTTTGATACTTTCAGTATGTCGCTAATTTCTTTTTCAGTTAAAATCATAGGATACTGTTCAGTTGTTTTCATTTGTTTCCCCTCCTAAAATAAGATGAAATAAATTAAATATCTATATTTTAAATTTTAAGATATGGGGAAGAAGTGTATTGTCGTAAAAACGGGGTGAAATCGTCGCAAACTTTATTAGCATTGATAAAAGTAATTTCTTTCTACATATGTTTTCTGATCAGAGAAAAATAGAATTTAACCTTTTTAATTTTGAAGTAAAATCTAATAAAGGAATTTGCAGCTTTTATGAAGAGTATAAGAAGAGTTTTATCTACATATCTTTATGAATCCAAAATTAAACAATTTGTTACAAATTAACCCATCAATGTTAAAATAATTGTATATATACTAAATTAATAGCTTTAAAAGAACCTGCTGTAAAATTTCTGATTTTATACTAATTGAGGTGAAGTAATGTTATCTTATTTTAAGAAAAATTATGAGAATATTAAGTACCCTAAAAGTTCTGAAAAAATATCAGGACTACGAAATGCTCAAATAGGAGCTATTCATGCAATATCTTCATTTTTTACGTTACATAAATCAAACGCCGCAATTATTGTAATGCCTACTGGCTCAGGAAAAACAGCAATTTTGATGATGGCTCCATATGTTTTAATGGCAAAAAAAGTGTTAGTTGTTACCCCAAGTAGGATGGTTAGAGGACAGATTGTAGAAGACTATAGTAATTTGAAAACACTTTGTAATGCAAGAGTACTGAATAATAGTATAGCTAAACCAATAATATACGAAATGCAAAATTTGTATAATGAAGAATTAAAAGACTCGATTATTCATTCTCACATAATAGTTGCAACTCCAGCTTGTGCTCTATCATTGTCAAGTAATCTTGAATTAAGAAAATCGATAGATATTGTTATGATAGATGAAGCTCACCATGTGCCAGCGAAAACTTGGGAACAAATTTTAATAAATATGAAACATGCTAAACAATTATTGTTTACTGCTACACCGTTTAGAATAGATAAGAAAGAAATAAGAGGAGATATGATTTATAATTATCCCTTATCATTAGCGTATAAGGATGGTATTTTTGGTGAAATTCAATACGTTCCTATAGAAGAAGATCCTTTTAATAAGGACAGGTTAATAGCAGAAATGGCAGAAACAGTTTTTTTAACTGATAGAGAGAAAAAACTTGAACATTATTTAATGGTTAGAACTAGTAGTAAAAAGAAAGCTAAAGAGCTTGAAATATTGTACAGACAAATAACAAGTTTGAAGTTAAAAAGAGTAGATAGCTCTATGGCTAACTCTACAATTAAGAAAGTTATTAAAGAATTAAAAGATAGAAAGCTAGACGGGATTATTTGTGTAGATATGCTAGGAGAAGGATTTGACTTTCCTAATCTAAAAATAGCTGCAATACATGATCCTCACAAATCTTTGTCTAATACGTTACAGTTCATCGGTAGGTTTGCTAGAACAAATGCTGAAAATATAGGAACTGCAAAGTTCATTGCAATGAATAATAAAGAGTTGTTAATTGAAAATAATTCCCTTTATTCAAGTGATGCAGTATGGCAAGAAATAATCATTGATATGAGTGAATCGAAGATAAATCATGAGGAATCTGAAAAAGAATATATTTCCGAATATCACTTGAGAAATAATGTGAATACAACTGCTATGGATGACTTCTCTCTACATGGTATAAGGCCAAATTGTCACGCGAAAATATATAAAGTACCAGATTTTAATATAAATGGAGATTTCCCAAAGCAATGTAAAGTTGAATTAGGACCGTATATAAATGAGAATGATAATACAATAGCTGCAATTGGAAGAGAGAGGTTATCTCCAAGGTGGGCTATTGGGGAAAAGCTAGTAGATTTAGAAAATATCCTTTATTTGGTTCATTATCAGTCGGAAACGAATTTATTATTTATATACTCGCAAATAAAAAGTGAATCGATATATGAAGAAATAGCTAAATCATTTTGTAGCTCATTTGAAAAGATACCGAAGTATGCAATGAACCGTGTGCTGGGAAATTTGCAAGACTTTGAGATATTTAATTCAGGTATGCAAAATAGGTTTAATGAATCGGGTGAATCATACAGAATTTCTGCAGGTGCAGATGTAAGTAATGCTATAGAACCAAGTACGGGAAAATTATACTCTGCTGGACATGTTTTCTGTAAAGCATCTTCAAATGAAATGAATATAACTATAGGTTATAGCAGCGGTTCAAAATTTTGGAGTTCAGCATACCTAAATTTAAGAGATTATATTAGATGGTGTGACTCAAATGGATTTAAAATAGTAAATAGTAAAATACAGGTTAAAACCAATACCAATTTCGACTACTTGCCTATACCTCAAGAATTAAAGGAATATCCAGAAAATATTTTTCTTTCAGATTTCTCTGGAAGAACCTATTCAAATCCCCCTACAATTTATGTGGATGGTAAAGATGAGCCAGTTGGAATATTGCTGGATTTAACAATAAAAATAGTAGATATAAAAAAAGAATATATTAAACTATTATTTTGTTTTGATAAAGTTGAAGAAGAAGTTGTTTGTGATGTTAATGGAAGATATAGATCATCAATAAATAAATTTAGTGTTTCAGAAGGACGAAGAAAAGACGGTCTGTCAGATTATCTAAATAATTTCCCACTTACTTTTCGAACTACCAATGACGTGTTAATTCAAGGAATAGAGTTAAGTACCGGAGATCCAAATGCAATAGTATTTAGTAATGAAAATATTATTCCGATTGATTGGATAGGGAAATATCAAACTGATGTAATGGTAGAGTATAATGAAGCTTCATCAACAGTAAAGTCAATTCAGACATCGCTAAGAGAAATATTGGAAGAAAAAGAAAATACTGACATTAAGTATATTATATATGACCATTCAACTGGAGAGATAGCGGATTATATTACTGTATCTGAATATGAAAATGAATATGAAATTACCTTTTATCATGTTAAAAAGATGAGTGCGGCAAAATATAACAGTAGTATGAGTGATATTTATGAAGTTGCAGGACAAGCTGTAAAATCGATTATTTGGTTAAAGAATAAATCAGCAATACTTAAAAAGGTTTCGGAGAGGAGAAGGTCAAATCACTGTAGATTTATAAGAGGGGAATATGACTCATTTAAAAGAGATATTAAAAATGAAAATAAAACGATAAAAGGAAAGATTGTCATAGTACAACCTTCTATTAGTAAAAACACTGATATGCCAGAGAAGATACAAGAAGTACTTGCAGCTGCAAGATATTATATTAAAAATTCAGGAAGAGTAAAAAATCTTGAAATATGGGGAAGTAATTAAGTTTAAGTAAACTAGATTTAAATACAAGAGATAATCTAACAGATATTTTGGTTAATGATATATAGGATAGCTAGAAAATATATTAAAGAAACTTATGTAAATAATACTTCCCTCATGTTTAAAATTTCGGTAACTTGATATCACAGTATCCTGTGATTATTAGGCTACCGAGAATAAGTTATTTAAAACGCTTGTTATAAAGGGTTTTTGATAATTAAAGTTAAATTAAATTTTAAAAATTAAATTGTAATTCGGTAATTTACGAAGTCAGGTTATTAATATTCGGTAATCTACCTAGGAATAATACGGTTGGTTGAGAAAAGAAAATCGCTTAACAATGGAGCTGGCAAATTGTTAGGCGATTTTAAAAAAAACTCAGTCTATTCAATTTTCTCTAAGTAATTTTCTATTTCAGGAAATGGAGATAACTTGTATTCTATAGAGACATGGTTACCCTTTTCAAAATCGATAGATTTTTTTTGAACAGCAATAATAAAAGTGTTCTCAATTCGGTATTTTGGAAATTTAGAATGTTGCATTTTTCTGTAATGCTTAAAAATCGATTTAAGCTCGTTTCTTCTTGCTTTAATAAATCAATGGTTTCTAAAACCCTATTAGCCTCTTTTATCGCTTTTCTTCATAGCGATTACAAAAGTATTGTTAAATGAAGCATTTTAGACCTCTCTGCTTGGTTTTCTACGCCAGTCATGATTTCCGTTTCTGGCACGTTGTCATGGCAACTTTGGGCAAAAATGATGAAACGGAAGCCAGGAGCCAAAAGCCGGTAAGTAGTTTCTCCGATCCATGCTGGCACCTCCATCCAAGACCGGCATCCACGGCTCCATGAACTTTTAAAAAACGATGTTCACCTTATTCCACTGTGCAGCAGAGGAAAAAAGTAAACAGGGCTTAATTGATTTTACAGATCAAGAATCACTAGCGTTGCAATTATTACAGAATGAAACGTACCAAAAGAGGTTAAAAGATCGAATAACGGAAGTGTTTGTGGATGAATTTCAGGATTCCAGTCAACTTGCAAATTGCACTGAATATGCAATTACGAGAATATTGCCATCAAGCTACCAAGGTGGGGGATGTGAAACAAGCCATCTGCTAGAGAACGCCCGGTAATTGAAGCGTGGATCCATATGCCAATCGTTGGGGCGATGATCTACTTTTCCGATAAAGACTTGAAATTTTCCGTGCGAGGGTAGTATGAAAAGGATGCCTGTTTACTAGAGAACAGGCATCCTAATTTGTTAAGAGCTAACCTTATCGTCAATACTAGTATTACTCATGTAAAAGAAAGTAAAGGTGTGATAAAGTGAGCGATGTAAAAGCGGGACTACGATTACTAGCTTTAAAAGATATTTTTCTTAGGGACACTGGAGAAAACAGTGAACTCTCTATTAAAGAACTTGTTGAAAAATTACAAATTGCAATACCAGGGTGCACAGCAGATAGTAAAGCAGTTAAAAGATACATTAATACACTACGAGACTCTGGTTTTGATATTATCGAAAACCGAGATAAATATGGTAAAAAGTATTATAGCCACCAAGTACGTCTGTTTGAGACTTATCAATTGAGGTTATTAGTAGATCCAATCTTATCAGCGAGGTTTATTACAACGGAAGAGAAAAAGAATATCATTAATAATGTAAAAAAGCTGACGAGTGAGAATACAGCAAAAACTCTACCCGATCCGATAGTTTATCAACAATCTATTAATCATGATTACCAACGAATTAAAAATCATATTGATGAAATCCACCATGCTATTTATGATAGAAAAATGATTACTTTCCAGTATGGGGATGTTGATATAAGTAAAGATTTTAAGTTGCGACATGAAGGCGAAATATACCATATTAAGCCTTATGCTCTTATCTGGGAGTCGAACTTTTATTACTTAATTGGTGAAGATATAAAGTACAGTGATGAAAAAAATCCAAGAAATTACCGGTTAGACCGTATGAGAAATGTTACGATTACAGATAAAAGCTTTACAAGAAAACAACTCGATCTTAGTTCTCACGTACAAAATTCAATTCATATGTTTGGAGGACAAGACGAGTGGATTACACTTAAATTCAGTTTAAAACAAGATGTCCTAAACGGTGTGATCGATAAATTTGGAATCGACGCAGATATTAGAAAAGGTGAAAGTGAAACATTTATCCTAAAGGTAAAAGCAAAACTTAGTAAGGGATTAAAAGGTTGGATCATGGGATGGGGAAGCCAAGTAAAGGTTTTATCACCAGTTTCACTTGTTAATGATATAAAAGCAGAAACTCATAAGATGATAGAAGCGTATAATAAGTAGGGTGTGCCGTTTTTGGTACACCCTATTCGTTATAATTTAAAGTAAACAATAATTAATCTATTTCCAAGGAGGCAACAATGCAAATTAATAAAAGAGAGTTACGAGAAATGCTCTTCTGCTTAATCGAAGGCATAAAACAGTGGGAAAAAGATTATACGAAAGTTCCGGACAAATTATACAAAGGTCACATGTTATATATGAAGCACAAAGCTATGATTAATTCCAATATTCCAAATAACTTATTCGATCTCATCAAGCTCCTGAAGAAACCATCAAGTGAATGGGGAATACCTCAATTGGAGGACATATTTTCACCGGAAGCGAGATTAATTGAACCGTTCAATGGAATTACTACAGAGGCGGAAGAATTTATACATTCTTATCAGTCCCTAGATGAAACTGATCAGAGTGTTATGAGAAACATTTTTGGGATATGTAGAGAGCAAGAATTGGATAATGAATATCGATTTATTAGAACGTTTCTATCAAATAGTGCAAATGCAGTTATTAATTCTTTTTCATTAGCGAAGATTTTGGCTGAAAATTTAGAAAGTCAAGCATTGAGACAGTTAGTATATGAATGTTATGAAGCGTTGCCTGAACCTGTAAGTAACTATAGAAAATGCCCTCATTGTGGTTGGACATTACAATATAGAAACGGGAACTGGTTTTGTAATAAAGAAAATGTATGTCATAAAATCGAAAGTTTTGAACATACACCGATGTTTAGTTTTAATGAAACTGATAAAGTTTACAGGCTGACATCAGGAATCCAAAGATATATCCTACTTCCTGGTTTACAAGAAATCCGATTTTCAAATCTGTTAGACAAAAAGGGATATCAAGTAACTACATACCCTGATATAGACATGTATGATATAAGAATTAACCTACCAGAGAAAATCATTGATTTAGATATGAAAGATTACAAATCAACCTCAATACTGGCAGATTACTTTAATCAGTTACCAGTTAGTCAGTTAGAAAAATATCACTCTAATTCCTTCATTGTCATTCCATCTTACAGAATAAAGTTTTCTCCAGCTTATATAAAAATAGTTAATAGCAGGTTAGACGAGAGTGTAAAAAGACATGTACGAATTTTATCAGAAAATCAAGTAATCAAGTTATTAAAGGAGGAATTGAAATGAAACCGACTTGGCAGCGGCTATTGGAGTCAGTGAGGGAGCGTTTATCTAGATACGAAGCAATCGAGCAAGCTGATGCTGATTCCATCATTTCGGTAGAACTTATGATATATGGGAGCTTGTTAATTGATCGTACGATAAAAATAGAGGGTCTATGGTCAATTTTAGCAGGTCATAATTATCCTATTCTTAAGAAGTATACAGAGTTACCCATTGTAGATCGCCTTCGTGTATTACTATCTGAATACCGTTTTGAGAATTATTGGACTGATGAATTAACGAATTATTTAAATTATGATAAAAGGTTTAGGTTGTTCGATAGAAACGAAGAAGGTAGTATTACTCAAATAAAACCGCAGCTTATGCCTGAAAGGGAAAAATACTATTATGAGGTATTAATAAAGCCTTTGATTAGAACTGAGGATGAACGATCTTTTGTTGGAAATGAATCGTTTCGTTATACAAGAATGGTAGAGGGAATTGAAAAAGAATTCAATGGATGGATTCACAAAACTTTATTAAATAAAAGAGCAAATATACTTCCATTATATAAAAAGAAAATTGAACTTAGCCTCAATATAGAGAAAGACTGGGAAACTATAATCCCGGATATGGACAAGAAAACAGGCAATGAAAAAGGTTATCGTACAAGGGCTGAATCGCTTAATATGAAGTCAGTTTCAGCCTCAAAACAAAAGAGTTTTCGTTACAAAGGTAATCAGCATGTCGGTGGCGGTTTATCAGCAGGAAAGTCAACTATGATGATAATAGAGACGTATAGGATAGTTAAACAACATGGAGGAAGAGTAGGTTTTATCGAGGGGAGTGTGGCACAAGTCCTTGAGAGAGTAAAAGAGTTAAGAAATCTTGGTATTCAAGCTGCCCCCATTATTGGAAAAAGTAGTAGAAACACTCACGAGAAAAATGCTCTAATGAGTAAAGCTAAAAAAATAAATGAAATAACAGATCTCGATAAAAATGAATTTGAATTACTTTCATTAGTTTCTGATCGTTGTACGATTAAAGCACTGGCTAATGATTTTGATCGTAACAACTATTTTCCTTGTAACAATTTAAAAGTTGGTGGAAATAAACTTAAATGTCCATTAGCGCATACATGTGGTGTTTACAAGGAAGTTTCAAATTTAATTCAAGCTGAAGTATGGGTAGCTACTTCTGCAAGTATTCTTAAATCAAAGCTCCCAGCAGTTGTTGATCCATTTGAACGAACTGTATATGAAGCTATGTATGACCTTCTTGATGTTATTTTTGTTGATGAAGCAGATCATGTCCAAAAACAGTTCGACGAGGTCTTCATTACTGAGTTTCCTGCATTCGGAAACGGAAATAATTTATTTGAAATAGAAATAAGTAAGTTTATGCAAAAGACAACAGGCCAATATAGAAAATATGCATCAGATAAACTAATAAATCGATGGCAAACGAATCTTCGCCAACTAGATACAGTTATATGGAGACTGTATGACAAAATTAACAATTCCAAACATTTACGTTCATATTTAAAGAATCAAATTATTTGGACAAGAACGCTTATTATAGAAATTAGTCATAAATTATCAGGCAATAGAGAACAAGGTGATATCCAGCATGAATTGTGGGAGTATGCAAATAATCCATTAACAAATTATGGAGTAGGAGAATTAGCTGATAGGTTACAAAGGGCAGAAAAGATAGAAGAAAAACAAGAAATTTTTGATCTATTTATTAAAAGTGTTGATGGAGCTTTGATTTCAAATATCAACGAAGATTTATTAAAAGACCAAATTGAGTTATTTCTCTACTTAGCACGTTTAGATATGGGAATCAAATTTATGTTGACCTATTATTCAGCTGTACAAAGTAGGTTAGGTACCGGTAGTGATGATTTTCATCTTGCATCTCTTGCAAAAGAATATCAACCATTTATTAAGGAAGCAATGACCGGTTTTATGTTAGGGTATCGTTACGACATAAAAGAGAATGAAGAGATTGGTTCATTTAAGCTAATTGAATACTCTGGAATAGGTCGATATTTACTAACAGAATGGCACGAAATCTATGAAAAGGCTTATGGTAATAAAGGGCCTGCTTTAGTTCTCTTATCGGGGACAAGCCACTTACCAGGCTCATCCCATTATCACTTAGATATTGAACCAGAGTGGATAATAGAGTCTAATAGAAAAAAATCAAAAATAACACAACAATTTCTAACAAAATATGATGAACAAAACGAGAGAGAAATTGCTATTTCAGGAACGATTAATCGTATGGAGAATATTAGAAAATTAGCTAATAATCTAAAAACAGATATACAATGGGAGTTAAATCATTGGAAATCTAAG
This sequence comes from Anaerobacillus sp., assembly GCF_046314235.1. Taxonomy (NCBI): domain Bacteria; kingdom Bacillati; phylum Bacillota; class Bacilli; order Caryophanales; family Bacillaceae; genus Anaerobacillus; species Anaerobacillus sp. Next base: position 436,051 of record NZ_JBKBWN010000001.1, on the reverse strand, counting down.
AATGAAAAACGAGGGGTCATCCTAGTTGTTAACTCTTATGAAGACGTTGTACATGCAGGAGAGGCATTTATAAATGACCATAATTGGAAAGGTAGATTTAGGTTATTGTCTAAGGATAATAAGGGTGATGATATATGGTATCCGCGCTCGCTAATCGAACAATTCACTGAAACAGGAGCAGAAGTGTTGATCGCTCCATTATTAGCTGTTGGACGAGGGTACAATATATTAAATGAACAGAAAGAGGCTCTCTTTGGCTCAGCGTTTTTCCTTGTTAGGCCGTATCCTATTCCTAATGATATGACCTTTATTATTCAATCTTTACATGCTAATTTACAATATTACTACTCTAAACTTGAGGATGAAGGGTTAACTTATGCTAGTGGACTTAAAAGGTTACGAAACCTTAGTAGGAGCAGATTTGAATTGATGTATCAAAAACCTGACTTTTGGTCCATTTTAAATGAAAAAGAAAAAGAGATTTTATCGTGGTACATTTTTGTCCCAGTATGGCAGATGATCGGTCGTCTTCTTAGAGGAGGCAAAGATGCTAATATCTTTTATTGTGATGTTAAGTTTCATGACAAAATTAAAAATGGTCTTACACTGCTTGAGTATTGGCAAAAGTTAATGCAAGAAAATAAAGAGCAATCTGTATTTAAAGCATTGTACGAACCATTTATTGAAAGTATACAAGATGCTATTCAGGAGGAGTCATTTTGAGCAAAGAACTAGAACTATTCATATATGAAATGCCAGACGATTTTCTGTTGGATGAAGAAGTTTATTATATGTACTTTCCAAAACAGTTAATAGAGTTTGTGAAGAAAAAGCAACAGGAAAAGAAATTTAAATTTCCATTTAGACTTTCTACGTTAAATAACAAAGTGAAATCACTTTTCCCTCAAATTATTTCACTTCAAATAAATGAAGCTATTAAGAATGAGGAACCCTGGATTATTGCAAAACAAGAAGTACCATCAGATCAATTAAAGTATATTTATAAGGAATATTTTAAGCTAATCTATGATGAGTTAAGAGATAAAGTAACTGGACAAGATTTTATTTGGAAGAAAGGAAAAATAAAAGAGATTAAAGGTGACCCATTTCAATGGATTCCTGCAATTACAGCACATGGCTTAGCTGAGAGGGTGGACCATCTGACTCTGGGGGATAGAACTATTCCATTAACCCTTTATCCTATTACGTTTAATGGGGTAAGTGAATGTATTTCTGAACCCGTTCGACATACCGAAAAGGATGACTATTTCTCTTATGTTCTACGTTTTAAGTTAGTAACAAGGGGTGGTGAAGGTATCCAGCGTCTTTCAGTGAGTACAGGTATTCGCAGATATATTCAAAAACCATACAGTAAAAAAAGAAAGTTGTTTCAGAGTTATAAAAAATTTGGATCCGTCTTACTCGGGGTGAAAAATCCATTTACTAATAGAGGGGATATTTCATTTAGTCAATTAAGAGTGAAATATGCACATCCTAATGAAGGGAAATTTTCAAAGTGGGAGTCTGGTGAGGAAAGGTTATTTTCCGATGTATTATTTGGTAAAGAAATTCATTCTGATCAAATATTTGAGGACCCATTACATTATCTTGAAGGAAGGGATGAGCTAAGGGCTTTTATCGTTTATAGTTATCAAATTTATACTGATAAATATTCTCCAAAAGTAAAAAGTGGTATGGGATTAGAGGAAAGATCTACGTTGTTTAATCTGATACAAGAAAAATTTCCGGAACTAATTAGAGTGCCCAAAAGTATTTTTATTAAGAAAATTAGTAAAGAAAAAGGGGAGAATGAGCGCTTGCCTCTTATTTCACCAGCTAATATTTCAAAAGTAGTATTAGAAGTTTGGGGAAGTGTTGAACTCTACGAAAAAGTAATAGGTGTACTTCTAAGAAAAGAAATTGATGGCAAACCCCTTGTGTTTAGAGAAGGCGATTCCTTCTTATTACAGGCTACAAGTCGTGTGGAAATTGAAATTGTCCATAAGGACCCAGAAGGAATTATACACGAGCTAGAAAATGAAAAGTATGGAGATAAGGCACTACAAGCTTATGTTTCAAATATATCAAGCACTATTGAAAAAGAAAATTCTAATAATCAAATATTGTTAGGGTTGGTGGAGATAGATAAATTAAATGGGGAAACTTATGACCATAAGCAAGGAACGAGAATTGGGTTAGCTAGAGTAGGAAGAATATCACAATTTATACATCCGCTAGAAGGAAAAAGTGCTGATGAAGAGAGAATTCTTAATGGGTTCATTGATTTGCTATCTGATGCTGGATTTCTACGTAATAATTGGAGTGTTTTTGAGTCTAATTCTACAATAATGTCGTTGTCTCTAATCAAGAATAAAAAGGTATATATCCCAGTAATAACGCGAATTATTGAACAGAATGTTGAGTTGAAAATATATGGTATAGATGAGTGGTTATCACCCAGTCAAGCATTAACGAGTGCAGAAAAAGCAAAAGGGGTCTTTAATGATAAATATGGAGAAACAATCAATAAAGATCGTCTTCGCAGGTTTCTTGTTGAGAATATTAAGGATACCTTAAATAGAGCTGATCAAAGGCTTTATCTATTATTAGATGCAACTCTACGACATGGTTGGATGAATCAAATAACCAACTCTAATTTAAACATTGATACTGTACCTTATTTAGATAATCTTTTAAAGAGGGACGCTCGAATAAAAGTAATTCGTATAAACACTACCGATGAAATACCACAATATAGGATCATCAAAAATGAAGACGAACAAGGAGTCAATAAAGAAAGTGGATTATTCCGTGATCCTAAAGGAATTTATTATAGCGTAGGGTTACGACCATCTACATGGAAGAAACAAAGAAATCAATTTACTAAGTATGATCAGCCTAATGTTCAGCTTTTACAACAAAGGGCAGTTGAAATTATCCCACTTGGTTTGTCTGATGAAAATGAAAGAGATGAAGCAGCACACTTGGTTTACCGACTAAGGAAAATGAACTTAACATATGAAAAACACACGGAACAGCCATATCCAATTCATAAAGCATCGGCAATTCGAAAATATATTGAAGATAACGTTACAATAGATTTTGTGGAAGAGTTTGAGGACGATGTTTTAATATAAAACTGTAAAACCAACTATGTTTGCAATTATCTTGTACCATAGTTGGTTTTATTTTACTCAATGTTATTATAAATGCCTCTAAAGTTATTATTCCCCTGATTGCAGTGTTACTTGGGGCTATGATAACCAAATGGCAAATGGAAAGGAAAGATAAACAAAATAAAGAAATACAGCGAGAGAAAATATTAAAATGTTGAAGAGAGAAGCGGAATTATTTTTGGGATTTCAAAAAGAGCACGGTTCATATCGTTCTAGAAAAATTTCTACTATAGGGCTAGTTATAAATAATTCTGTATTTAATTTTGAGGAACATTGGCAACTTATCGATCTTATCTGGAGTTAAAGAGAATCCATGATAGTATTGATACTCACGTTTTATTATCAATGGGCTTCCTTTCAAATTCAGTAGGGCAATTTACAAAACCAAGTTTGTTAATGGCACTAAACGTTTATTTAGATAAATTGTTAAGAAAGAAAGAGCCTATCGTAGAAAGAGTAATTAAAAATCATACTAAAATAGCTAGTAGCATTATATCTGAGGCTACTAGACCTGCTGAAGGTGTTTTAGAGGAGTTACTTAAAGAAATAGATAGATTGTTAATCTATCATGGTTATTCACAAAATTACCAAAAGTAAAAGGTAATTTAAGAAATTGAGAGCGGTCAGTTAAGGGCACATTAATAAATTAATAAGATATGAAATCAAATTAGAAAAGGGGGTAAATATAAATGTTTGAAATTGAGGGGAAAGATATTAGTGAATTGAGTGACAGTGATTTAAGGTCGCTTATCGGACTTCTTTGTGAGGCCAATCTTCGTTCTATGAAATTACCAACAGCAGGTGTTACATGGGGTGGTCACCAAAACGCGAAAGACGGAGGGATTGATGTACGAGTTGAATTAACGTCCCCAGTTCATAGTGACGGGTTTATTCCTCGGTCTAATACAGGTTATCAGGTTAAAAAGCCAGATATGCCTCGTAGTGCTATTTTTAAAGAGATGATGGTAAATGGTGAGCCGAAACAAGTTATTAAGGATTTAATAGCTTTAAATGGTGCTTATATTATTGTAAGTAGTCAAGGGTCAACTGCTGACTCTTCTCTAAAAGATAGAAAAGATGCAATGCAGGAAGTGGTTGAAAATTTTTCACATACGTCTAATTTTAAAGTTGATTTTTACGATCGTGAACGAATAGCTGGATGGGTTCGAAACTTTCCTGCTCTAAGTATCTGGGTAAGAGAGAAAATTGGAAGGCCAATCCAGGGGTGGAGGACTTTTGGGAATTGGGCTCATTCTCCCGGGGGTCTTAAAGAAGAATATATCCTAGATGAACAAATACGTCTATATAGTAGTGGTAATTCCCACTTTGACGGATTGTCTGCTTTAGAAGGACTAAATAAAATAAGATCAATATTAGAAAGGCCAAAGTCGAATATTCGTTTAGTTGGCCTATCAGGTGTTGGAAAAACTAGATTAGTACAAGCTTTATTTGATGATAGAATTGGTAATAGCCCATTAAATCCTTCTACTGTTTTCTATACAGATATAAGTGATGGTCCTAATCCTGATCCATGTACTCTTGCTGAACGTTTAGTAAATCAAAATAGCCACGCTACCCTTATTGCTGATAATTGTCCACCAGACTTACATAATCGTTTAGTAGCAGTTGGGGGGGAATCAAATAGTTTATTAAGCATAATTACCGTCGAATATGATGTTCGGGAGGACCAACCTGAGGAAACTGAAGTATTTCGCTTGGAGCCGGCATCTAAAGAGTTAATTGGCCATATTTTAAAGTTGCGCTTTTCTTATTTAAGTGAAGTAAATGCTCGGACTATAGCAGAATTCTCAGGAGGAAATGCACGTATTGCTATAGCTTTAGCCAATACTGTTAAAAGAGGAGAAAATCTAACAGGATTAAGAGATAATGTTCTTTTTAATAGGTTGTTTGAACAAAGAAATGAACCCAATCATCGTTTATCAAAAGCCGCTGAAGTTTGTTCATTGGTTTATTCATTTGATAGTTCAATAGACGATACAGATAATAATGAGTTGAATATATTAGGGGCATTAGTTGAAATGTCAACACGCGAGATATATGAAAATGTGAGTGAACTTATTCGACGTGATCTTGTGCAAAAGAGAAGTATATGGAGAGCAGTTTTGCCTCATGCAATAGCAAATAAGCTTGCACAAAGGGCTCTTGAAAATATACCTATTAATATTATCTGTAATATGTTTGAAAACGGAGAAAATGAAAGATTATTAAAATCTTTCTCAAGAAGGTTAAGCTTTCTACACGATTCTGAGGAAGCAAAAGAAATTTCAAATAGATGGCTGAATGAAGGAGGACTTTTGGGCAGTGTTAGTAATTTAAATGAGCTTGGTATTAGTCTTCTCAAAAACATTGCTCCAGTAAATCCAGAATTAGTTCTTTCTTCTATTGAAAAGGTTCTACTTTTAGAAGAAGCGAATATCTTCTTTTCTCGTGATAACCCTAATTACAATGAATTTACTAGGCTTCTTTGCTCAATTGCTTATGAACAAAAATACTTTGAGCGATCTTCAAATTTACTTTGCCTATTTGCACTGTCTGAAAGGCCAGATGAAAATTATAATTCAATTAGAAAAATGTTGAAGACACTATTCCAGTTATATTTATCTGGTACAAAAGCTACTGCTGAACAAAGACTAAATATAATTAATAAATTAGTGGTATCAAATATTCACAACGAGAGGGAACTAGGTCTTTTATTGTTAGAAGTTGCACTTAAAACTGATAGTTTTATTTCCGATCATTATTTTGAGTTTGGGGCGCACTCTAGAGATTATGGACTTCAACCTAATACTATGAAGGAAATACAGCAATGGTATAAGGTTTTTATCCAATTTGCTCTAGAACATATTATGAATAATGGACCAGTTACTAATAAAGTTAAAGGTATTCTCGGGGAAAAATATAGTTGTTTATGGCTTAAAACAGGTTTGTATGATGAACTCGAACATTGTGCAAAAAATATTTCTGAGAAAAGATTTTGGGGTGAAGCATGGGTAGCTGTTAAGTCTATTAAGAAACATAACAAAGAAGCTTTGGAAACTGGTATTTTATCTCGCTTAGATGAATTAGATCAAATTCTAAAACCAACAAGTTTAATTGAACATGTAAGACTTTATGTTTTATCTGAAGATTCTTTTGCTTTAGTCGATACTTTAGATGAAAAAAATAGTGATGATGAAGATATTAAAATTGAGGATAATGCAAAATCTTTAGGTATCAAAGTTGGATCCAATCAAGAGATTTTAAAGGAATTATTACCTGATATATTATGCTGTAAAAATTGGGTAATGTTTAATTTTGGGCAGGGATTGGCAGAGGGATCATTGAGCTCTGACTTGATCTGGGAGGAATTTATAAGCCAATTAACTACTCTAGAAAGAACAACTATAAACTATCAAGTAATTCGTGGTTTTTTAAGTACACTATCAAAGAATAACCCCAATATTTGTAACAGAATTTTAGATGATGCTTTGAAGAACAAAACTACAGCGGAAGTATTTCCTTTTTTTCAGACAAGTATTGAAATCGATGAAAGTGGTGTGAAAAGGTTAATTGAATCTCTTGAAAGTGGTTCCTCACCAATCTGGCAATATAGTAATTTAGCATATGGAAGAGTGCACGAAACTATTAATGATGGCGACTTTTATAAATTGATAAAATTAATATCTTCCCAACCTAAGGGCTTAGAAGTAGCAATTAAAATACTTCATATGAGACTTCATGGACAAAAAAAGAATGAACAACATAATAAAACAATAACTGGATTAGGTCAAGAGTTGCTTACTATGTTTCAATTTCAAAGAAAGACTTCTAAAAACGACAGAAGTGATTATGAACTATCAGAGATTATTAAAGCTAGTTATATTACTAATTCTGCTAAAGAGAATGCAAAAATCCTAGGTGATAAGTTATTAAAGGGTTTTTTGAATTATGATATTTACCCTTGGGATTATAGTAGAGTATTAGAATCATTGGCTTCCACCCAACCGCGAGCTTTTCTTGAGACATTTCTTGAAAGTAATGAAAATAATAGAGTAATAGATACGCTATTTCTTGATGATATACGAACCAGGTCAAATCCAATTTCTATGATTAATAAGGATGTTATTATTGAGTGGTGCGAATCTAGTCCTGAAACAAGATACTTATTATTAGCGAGAGTAATTATGCCTTATTATAAATGTAAAGAGAGTAATAAGTTACAATGGACACCTTTAGCATTGGAAATTCTTGATAACTTTAATGAACCTATTAAAATATTAGATGCTTTTAAGTATTCTTTTTTACCAAGATCCTGGAGCGGGTCTTTAGCAGAAGTAATGGAAAGACGTTTGCCTTTAATTTATGAGTTAAAGGAACATCAGGATAGATCTGTGGTTAATTGGGCTATCAAACAACAAGTAGAATTGGAGGGTTCAATCAGACAAACGCGTGAGAATGAGTTAAACGAGGAAAGAAGAAGAAATGAGCGATTTGAATAGTCTTTAAGAAGTGAAAACTTTGTCAATTAATAAACTCTATCTATTGTGTTACTTATAAGCACAGAGAAGGGCTGCCATTCGTTTATTTCGCTAAAAAAGCAAGAGTCGTCCTCTCTCCTCCTATCCTAACATGTTAGAGTGCAATAAGTTCAAATGCCCAAATAGCCTTGTTCATATAGGTAATGTGAAAATATAAAATGTATATTATCTTTGATTTGAAATTTACAATTTTCTATTTAGTTAGTCTTCGATAACTAACACTCTCCTCATATGATTTTTATAGTTTATCCAAGGTATTATGGAAAAATATTTAGATTTAATAATATTAGGTTCATACGCCTTGTTGTGACCGTCAAGTAAAAATGAACACTTTTTGCTAATTAATTTTGACAGTTTCTCGCTTAAAAATGGAAGTTCGATGCTTCATTCGATAACTGCTACCATCAAATTGAATGATCTCCGCTCGATGAACAATTCTGTCCAATATTGCAGTTGTTATTGCTGGATCACCGAGAAGTTCTCCCCAATCACTCGGCCCTTTATTTGAGGTTAGAATGATTGAGGAAGTATTATAAAGATCATTAATTAAATGAAAGAATAAGTTTGCTTCTCTTTGGTCCACGGCCATAAACATTAAATCATCAATAATTACTATTTTGTGGAAACTGGATTAACCTTCGCATAAAAAGACAAAGGCATACCTTGCAGAATAGAATTAGCAGATGATTGGTACTTAATCTTGGGTACCGAAGGTGTTAGATTAAACCTTCATCATGAAGAAACTTACAAAATTAGACATAAAACGGAAGCGAAGTATGGCCTAGTCGCTTCTTCTCTTTTTGGACAAATATATGGGCAAATCTAGGACAATTAATTTAATCAAATTCTCGTCAATATGGGGCGTCTGTAACCCTAGGCACCTAAATTGATATTGTTTAGTGTAAATATCTGTTTTGTCACCCTCGTTAAGATATTTACACAATTTTTACCTTATTATAATTTCTCCTTAAGCAAAAGCTTTTCTTAATAAAATTAATAATATTATCTAGACACTAAAAGGTCAGCACAACACGCTGACCTTTAATAATTAGATTATAATCTTTTTATTCAAACTTTAATTGAGTATTTTTATCCATTCTCTTGTCAATATAAATCGTACCTAGTTGATCAATTTGCGCAAAAAAAACTTCTTTAATGGATGGGATATTATTCTCCTTTAAAACTTGTTTTACCCACTCCATATCTTTACCTAACATCTTCAGACTATTTGGCAACACTTGCCCATCGATAATAAAGGCTTGAGGTACCCCACGATTAGCCTGAATGTTAAAAATATCTTTTTGTGTTGCGGTTAGATGTGGTGGTTTAGCAAGTACAGTAATTGTTCCGTCTGTTTCCAATATAGCAGTGTCCACTTGATCAACGTAGAAGAACCCTTTTTTCCTAAGACCGCATAACAAACTGTCCATCGTCAGGCGGACTTTTTTTAGCCCGTCCTCGAGTACTTGCCCATTCTTAATTAAGTAGGTAGGTTCATCCTCTAACATTTTTCTGCCCCAAAAACTTTTTATTGCAGTTAAACTACTAAGAAACGTATAAAAACAAAATAGAATTAACCCTACCATACCAACCAAAACAGGTACGTCTTTCATAAGCATGGAACTTGCTACTACCGACCCAATCGTAATCCCAGCTACATAATCGAAAAAGGTCATTTGAGAAATTAGTTTCTTATTTAATAAACGACAAAGGATGTACAGTACAATAAATCCAGTCGTAGTACGGATAATCATTTCAAATATTGTCACAACAACCATCTCCAATGTTTAATGTACAACAGCAATAGTTTCTCCATTTATTTCTAATTTATTTAATAGTTCGCTAAAGAGTTAATGTTCAAATACCTGTGAGCATCCGTCACTTTACTATGTAATATATTCACTTGTGCACTTAACTCCACTATAAAACAATCTTAAGTGACTATAGTGAAAAAGTTAGAATTTTGGAATTCTGGTGACATTGGTCACAAGGCGCTGCTTTTATTTTCTGTATAATATAGGAAAAAAAAGAGTGGGTGAAAATATGGAGAATAATTTAAAATCGCTATATACCGAAATCGGTGGTCAAGAAACAATTGATAAGCTTGTAGATGCTTTCTATCCACGTGTTTATGCTGATGAGGAGTTAAGGCCACTATTTGAGGGAGACATCGATGAGATAAAGAGAAAGCAGCGGATGTTTTTACCGCAATTTTTAGGAGGTCCTGCGCTCTACAGTCAGGAGTTTGGGCCACCTGCTATGAGGGAGCGTCATTTGCCTTTTGAAGTAACACCGAAAAGAGCACAGTGCTGGTTGAAATGTATGAAAGAAGCTTTTAAAGAAGTTGGTCTGTTTAACACTCCAGCTGGAACGGCATTCTACGCTCGTTTAACTCAGGTAGCACAAATAATGGTCAATTGTCCGGATAAAGAATAGAACTTTTGAATGCTTGCTCCAATGAATATTTAATTAAGGTGACTTAATAATTACCTGATCAAAAATACTTTAATTTCCTTGCAAATCGCAAGGAAATTTTTTAGTTTTACAGTTCTTTCAATAGGATGTCCAGAATTACCTGAAATCGAAATTCAGTCCTGGCCACTCACCATCCTATTCCAACATCAACCCTCACTTATAATTCACAAAACCGTCACTTGGAAATTAGTGACAACAACCTAAATGTGTAATATATTACATAATTGAAAGGAGGTTACTATAAATGAACAATATAGATGACGAGAGTTTTATTTTTGGAGGTTTCTTTGACATATAAGCTCCAAGTTCGCGGTGACCAACTGCATCACAATATCATTCTTTTATGTGGATCGATCTCACAAATATCGCTGGTAGTTGAAGGTGAGAATTTTCTTATTTTATTTGGGAATTTCTTATCGTAGCGTCGGCGATTTCAATCCTAATTTCACTAAAAAATTAACGAAAAGGAGTATTCCATATGAGACAGTTCAAACGAACGGAAAACTATTATAAAACCTATAAAAACTTTATTGAGAAAAATACAATGCTAGGCCCTAATGCTATGTGGCTAATTGAAATTCTTTCTGAAAAAATGGATTTACAACCTGGGATGCGGGTGTTAGATATGGGTTGTGGCATGGGCTTAACCTCAATTTTTTTAGCAAAAGAATTTGGTGTTACTGTATTTGCCAACGATCTTTGGATTAGTCCCACTGACAATTACCAACGCTTTGTTGAAATGGGAGTGGCAGACAAAGTTTTCCCATTAAAAGCTGAGGCTCATGCATTACCATATGCTGACGGATTTTTTGATGCAGCGATTAGTATTGATGCCTACCATTATTTTGGCACGGATGAAACGTATTTTCCTAGTATTTATGGAAAGTTAGTAAAAAGGGGCGGCCAATTCGGAATGATTAGCCCAGGTTTAACGAAGGAGTTTCCAAATGAATTACCTGAAAAAATGAAGCCGTACTGGGATCCGGAAATGTACTCCTTTCATAGCGCTAACTGGTGGCGACAGCTTTGGGAGAAAACAGGAATTGTGGATGTAACACTGGCAGAGTCGCTACAAGACGGAAAAGAAATTTGGCGAAAAACAGCGGACTTTGAACTCCACGAAGCAGATACAGAAAACTATTTAACTTTAATTATGATGACAGCTGTTAAAAAGTGACGAATTAGGAGGATATCCAAGTGAATATTTTAAAGATTGCTATTGTCGGTTCACTATTGATAGGAGGAGCAGCCCTCTTTATTGGAACTGGCTCAATGCTAAAATTATTTAATGAAAACAAAGCGTTAGAACTAAACAAAACCTATGGTAGTGAAAAGAAGATTACTGCAGAGGACATTGCTCATTTACCTGAACCGGTACAAAAGTATATGAATTATGTTGGATTTGTAAACAATGAGTTGCAATACAACTCTGAGGTCATTTGGGCTGATAGTAAAATTAAGCTAAAGCCTGAACAAAATTGGATGGACTTACAAACATTACAATTTAACTCAGTTCAGGAACCGATGAGGGTTGCTTATATGAAAGGAAGAATGTTTGGACTTCCTGTCGAGGTAAGGGAAGTGTTGCAAGCAGGCTCTGGAAATATGCGCGGGAAAATTTCTGGAATAATTCCTCTATTTAATACGAGTGATTATGAAGTTATTGAATCCGGATTACTCACAATATTATCGGAAGTACCGTTAGTTTCTGGCTATATTTTAGCCGAATACATTACTTGGGAACCTGTTGATTCAACAACTGCAAAAGCTAGGCTGCGCTATGGTGACTATGATGTTAGTGGAACCTTCTTTTTTAATGAAAAAGGTGAGTATATTCGTTTTGAAACAGCGGAACGAAACTATGAACTGCCTACTGGTGGCTATAAAAAAGAGAAGTGGACAATTATTGTCGAGGATTACAAAGATAACGGTGTCTACAAACATCCCGTAACCGTTTCAGCTGTATGGAATTTACCTGAAGGTGATTATACGTATTGGGTAGGGACAATTTCAGAAGTGAAAACTAACGTTGGTGGAAACTAACTAGTGGAAATTCTACAAAAAATTGTGATTGGGCACGTAGATTTCCTATCCTCCCAGTCTCCATTATTGTCTTAAAGCATTTTAATAAAACTTTTCACTTCCCTGTTGACTTTGACGCGATGTCGTACTTTAAGATTAATTCAGAAAGGAGATGAGAGTATGGTAATGATGACTATCAGTGAGGTATCGAGAACGTTTAATGTAACGACACGTATGTTACGTTATTATGAGCAAATAGGACTTTTATCGAGTCTGCGCAAAGAAGATTACGCCTACCGAGTATATGACGAAATTGCTGTAAGACGTCTGCAGCAAATAATCATTTTAAGAAAGTTGCGTATTCCTTTGAAACAAATTGCTGTAATTCTTGAAGACGCTAGACAGGCTTCTATTATTAGGATATTCGAGGAGAATATTAAAGAACTAGATAACGAGATTGTTGCGCTAAGTACAATAAGGGATATATTGCGAATGTGTATTCTGCGCCTCAATAATAAAGTCCAGAAGTCTGTTAAACTCGATCTATTACAGGATGAAGATATTCTTAAAATTGCTGATGCTCTTAACCTTTCAAGAATTAATTTTAAGGAGGAATATTCAATGGAAGAAATGAAAAAAGTTAACGATGCTCTTGGAAAGCTAAAGAATGTACGTTTGGTGTTATTACCTCCTTGTACAGTAGCTTCATACCATTATATCGGAGAAAATCCAGAAGAAACCGTAGGCGCTCAGATGGATAAATTTATTCGCGAAAGCAAGCTGTATGAGCTGAAACCAGATGCGAGAATGTTTGGATTTAATCATCCTAACCCAACAAGTGAAAAGCCTCATTATGGCTATGAGACTTGGGTAACAATACCTGTTGATATGGAAGTGCCAGTACCTCTTAAAAAGAAACATTTTGAAGGAGGTTTATACGCTGCCCACACTATTAAATTTGGAGACTTTCACGAGTGGCAATACTTATATAATTGGGCAGAAAACAATGAGAAATATGCTCCAAATTTCAGTGAGCTAGGTGAAGAAATTATGAGTGGGTGCCTCGAGGAACATTTAAACTGGGTTTATGCTTCTCACACGGGGTGGCCAAATGATGGCATTGATGGAATGCTTGATTTATTATTACCGGTAAAGGTTAAGTAATTTAATCGATGGGTTAAAACCTTGTGGTGAAGATACTGTTTATGCTGGTGGTATCATATCTAGTGCTGTTGACGACATAAAATGTGCAGAAGTCCTAATGGAGATTGAAGGGTAGTTTTGATACAAAAAAGTTATTAAGAGGAGAAAGAAAGGCTGGGACATAAGTGTCTGCCACCACGCGGGACAAACTAAATATAGACAGTCAGATTTATCAAATGTCTATATTTGATGCCTAGCGGTGTCTGACACTTTGTTATACCCCAGCCGCCTTTTTTTTCTTTCCAAATTGGTACGATTTTAAAGTAGAAATCACCCAAAAATAATAGTATAATTTGTCCATAAAAGGAGGTGAATTTGATGATTGAACAAAGATTGGATAAAATTGAAGATATGCTCTCTCAATTGATAAGAATGGTAGGAAAGTTAAGTGAAGAGCAGCAGGAAATGAAGAAAGAGCAACAGGAAATGAGGAAAGAGCAGCAGGAAATGAAGAAAGATCAACAGGAAATGAGGAAAGAGCAGCAGGAAATGAAGAAAGAGCAACAGGAAATGAGGAAAGAGCAGCAGGAAATGAAGAACGGGCAACAGGAAATGAGGAAAGAGCAGCAGGAAATGAAGAACGGGCAACAGGAAATGAAGAAAGAGCAAATGGACATGAAGTCACGGTTAGATGAGATAGAAAAAAATAATGAGACACGGCATGAACAAATCATTGACCGTTTCGAGTCCTTTGAAAGAGATAAAGATTTCATTTGGGAAAAGACTGTGCGCAATGAAAGAGAAATTGGAAATTTAAAAAGACTCTTCTAGAATACTCCGCAAGAAAATTCAAGAAACTCCTCACAACTAATTAAATTTCATTCAATGAGGCTGGGACAGAAGTTGTCTCCCCTGTGAATAGTATCTACAGGAAAGTTCACTTTCTTCGATTGGATGTTTTGTGTCGACTATATTTACATTCATGTTGGTGAAAGTGAACTTTCATTGGTGTCTGAGACCAACAAAGTTTACAATATATAGACTTTACCTTTCGTACACCATAGATATATTGCAACTGTTGGTATCTACCTTTGTTTTGTCCCAACCTCATCTCATATTTGCCCTTTTGAGATCTTACTCCAACGCAGACCCAGACATTTCAGCCTCAATCCTGCTAATAAACTCTTCTGCTGCACTGTATCCCTGCTGTTTTAATATCCAGTTATGCACGGCTGCTTCAATCAAGCCTGCAACGTCACGACCAGGTTGAACTTGAATTTCAATGGAAGGTATTTTTACGCCCATGTACTCTGTAAATTTAAGTTCGTGATCCAACTCGTTATTCAAGGCATCCTTCTCCCATTTCGTCAGGGTAATATCAAGAGAAATTCGTGTTTCCTCTTGAAAGGCCTTTTGCCCGTATAAGCGGACTACATTCAACAGCCCTATACTACGAAGTGCCAAATATTCCTTTGTTTTCACATCATGGGTACCTAAAAGTGTATGTGGACTAATCTTCTTTAAGACAACAATGTCATCAGCGACTAGCCGGTGCCCACGACCAATTAACGTATGCGCTGTTTCACTTTTTCCGACTCCAGACTTGCCTCGTAGTAAGATACCAATCCCAGACACGTTCAAACAAACGCCATGGATCGATATTTGTGGTGCTAACTCATTTGACAAATATGCTTCTAACGTTGTAATAAACTCCGTAGTTGACTCCACGTTTTTAGTAATCAACAATGGTATTTCTTCCTCTAAACAATGATGTTTTAAATATGTAAGTTCATCTTCCTTTGCTTTGACAATGAAGCATGGTGGGTGGTAATGAACGATATTTCCGATTCTGGTTTTACGTTCTTCTTTGCTAAGCTTATGTAAGTAAGTAACTTCCTTTGTTCCTAAAACTTGAATTCGCTCGGTAGGGAAAAAATCAAAAAAACCAACAAACTCAAGCCCTGGACGGTGGACTCGTGATTTGGTAATCGATCTTTTTAAATGCTTTCCGCCAACTAATACTTTTAATGAAAATCTTTCAACTAAACTTTCCACAGTTACTCTTTGCATCTATTCACCATCCTAACCTGATTAAAAGCCACAATTATATAGGGCTATTCAAAGTTTAATGTGGGTATTTTAAATCGCCTACAATATAAAAGATATATACTTATAACATACCACAAAATTGCAATAGCATTAATGTGAAATTAGTGAATTTGGAAAGGTTGCGTTGTTTTTATTTCATTTAAAGCATATCTACAGTTCGTTTCGAAAATAATAAGTCTACAGGAAGTGAAGGAGCACCCGCGACTTTAGTTGTTCGCAAGAGGTCAATGAAAATTAGACGTTTCCTTGGAAAACAACAATTGGTATACTAATGAGATCATATTTAAGGAAAGGGTTGTCATGGAAACTAGGGGATACAAAAACATCATGGAGGAAATAGTTGAGGTATTAGTAGTCACTCTTCTTGCAGGGCCAGAGTATCAAACTTTTTGTAAATGTAAGAAGTGTAGGAATGATGTCATTGCACTTTCACTAAATAGCTTACCTCCTCAATACGCTACTACACAAGAAAACAGACAAAGAGTCTATGAAAGTTACAATCAACCGAGTATGAGGAAATGGGTAAATAAAAGGATTATAAGCTCGTTGCATATCGTCAATAAATACCCGCAACATAAAGGTTAACTTAATTAACTTGAAATTAATACCATAATGAAGTAGCCCTTGATTGGATAGAGTCCTTTCAAGGTTTTTTTTGAAAAAAACAAATTTTTGGGTGAAATAACCAGTAATCCCATTAATAATAAATAGAGTTAATACTAGCATCATAGTATTATATTCTTACCTCGAGAAAACGTTTGCATAAGTTGTTATGTAGTAGTACTATAGTATTAACCTTGAGAAAACGTTTGCACAAATTTATTAGTCTACTAATAACACAAACTACTTTTGAGAGGGATTACCGCAAAATGTAGTTTATCTGAGAAAGGGGTAACAAACACCATGATAAAAAAGCAACACAAAAGGCTCCTATCGCTTTATATGTCATTGTTAATGATCTTTTCTGTGTTTACAGGATATGCTCCTGTTGTTACAGCGGAAGGAACTAGCAATTCTAGTATCGAGGTAGATTGGGAAAAAGTTCCGACATTAGCGAGATCACAAACAGCTGGTTGGCAAGGTTTTAATATTGATAACTTAAAAGTAAAGATGGATGAGAATTACTTTTACTTTTATGTTGAAGCAAAAAACGTGGCTAACTGGGGGGAACGAGGTTTAACCCTTAACTTAGGCTTAAATGTAAATGATGTTAATTCAAATGTGTCCGCCATTCCTTCGTATCAAGTAGCATCAATAGGACAAACTTCTAATCTGAAACATGCATTTAAATATAGTGATGCTGAGTCATTTAAAAAGCCTCAGTATAACATTCAATTGCAAGTCAAAAACGACAACGAAGTATATTACGGAGCTGTTTATAACGCAACTAATCTAAACGCTCCAGTATTATCTACAGTTCACGGTTTAAAAGGCGCCCAATTTAAAGTGGACCGAACAAAAAGCTTCCAAGGTAAAATTCCTTTAAGTGAATTAAACTTTAATGCTTCTGATGACATTCGCGCAATAGCTGTGTTATCAGGAAATCACGATTGGCAGCATGGTGCGTTTGATGTAATTCCAAAAGTAGAAGGAAACACGGTTGCTACATCTTGGAACCACCAAGCATCCCCAAATGTATTATCTGTTTATAGTGATGTATATGAAGCGCCACAAGGTTTGTTGTTTACTGGTAGTACGCCTGCAGATGGTGCAACAAATGTTTCAATTGGTACAGATATTCGTGTGAATTTTGCAGATAATATTAATCTAGTTAATGCTTCTAAAATTGAAGTGGTAGATCATGAGGCAAATTCAGTTGCTTTCACTGCAACCGTAACAGACAATCGTTTAACGGTTGTACCAGCGAACAAGTTACTAAATTCAAAAACGTATACAGTGAAAGTCCTAGCTGGAGCGGTATCAGCTAAAGAATCGGGAGCAATCAATGATGAACTTCAATTCTCGTTTAGTACGAGAGCGTTTGATAGTCCTGTTATTCATACAAATGGCACAGTAACATTTAATGCCGCTTTTAACGGTGATGAGTTATACATGGTTGGGAGCTTAAACGACTGGAATATTGCTAACGCCATTGCAATGGACAAGCAAGATGGAAGATTTACGAAAACATTACCTTTAGCTCCAGGAACGTATCAATACAAGTTTATTCCGCAACGTTCATGGACTGGCGGTGACTTCGTAGATCCACTTAACCCAAAAGTCTCAGGTGGTAACTCGGTTGTACATGTACCTGGTGTACTGCTTCCAGAGGTACCTTCAAATGCAGAACGAAATGATGAAATTACTTTAAAAGCAAGATTTTTAAATGATCAAGGAAATACAGTTGATGTTGATGCGAACTGGTCATTAGTAGAACCAGTTGCTGGTGTTAACTTGGATGGGAATAAATTAACAGTCGCTAGCTCAGTACCGTTAAATCGAGAGTTCAAAGTACGTGCTGAACATCAAGGTTTTACAAATGAAAAAATGATTACAGTAGTTGCAACAATGTTTGAGTATACAATAAATTACTATCGTTTTGATGGTAATCAAAGTGACTGGAACTTATGGATTTGGGGCAATGGAATGCCTGGTAGTCAATTTGATTTTGCCGGTAAAAATGATGAGTTTGCTACAGGAACTTACCGTTTCGCTAATAATAGCATTACGTTTAAAACTCGGTTAGGTGATTGGCAAGCAGAGGAGTCGGAAAGAACGATCACAGTGCCAGCTGGTCAAAAAAAGGTTGAAGTATGGATCGTGCAAGGAACAAACGACGTATTCTATAGTAAAAATGATGTACTACTAGCAGATCCTCCTGCTGTTCGCTTCCATTATGAGCGAGCTGATAAAAATTATGAGGGCTGGAATATTTGGACGTGGAACACTGGTGCTAAAGATGGCCAGATCGACTTCGACCGCGTTGTTAATGATGTAGCAATTGCAAACATCGAGGTTGGTGCAAAGATTGAGCGTATGGGCTTTAAAGTACGTAGAGGTACTGGCTGGAATAATATTGATGTTGACGTAGACCGTCTCATCTCAGTAAGCCCAACAGAAAGCATTACAAAAGTATTTGTAAAAAGCGGTCAACAAGAATTCCGTACTTTGCCGTTTGCAAGAGGACCTTTATTAGATGCAGGTAATGCAACGTTTTATTACCGTGACGCAAACTTGTATAAAGAAGATGCAATGGATCAAATTGAAAAAGTAGCTGTTAAAATAAATGGACAAGTTCATGAAATGAACTATATTGAAAATGATCAACGTTTCATTATTACAGTTGCTGATTTACAAGAAGGTACGTATGAGTATACGTTTTTAGTTACGATTAATGGTGTGACTTCTGAAGTCTCAGATCCTTACAATTTAAGTGTCGATCGTAAGTCATATATTGAATATCGCGAGCTAAAGCTTAACTTAAACGCTACAGTTTACCCAGAAACTATTGACTACAATGAAAATGCAGTATTGTCGGTTGATGTTACAGGAATTGACAATGAATCTGACATTCGTGAATTTTATGTTGACTTAACAGCCTTAGGTGGAAAAAATAAAGTGAAAATTTCACCTGAATTAAACTCCGTTACGATCGCTGTTCGAGACAATGTAGCAACGGGTGTGAAAACATTACCGATTACATTGGTTGACAAATTTGGTTATACGCATAATACAGAAGCAACAATAAGTGTAAAACCTCGAGTAGTAACTAGTGAAAAAGACTTTGATTGGGATGAAGCGCGTATTTACTTCATGCTAACTGACCGTTTTGCTGATGGTGACGCGTCTAACAACTTTGCACCTGGATATGATCCTTCAAGCCCGGGCCACTATCAAGGTGGAGATTTCAAAGGGGTAACGCAAAACTTAGATTATCTTTATGATTTAGGGATTAATACAATTTGGATTACACCAATTGTTGAAAACATCTACTATGATGTAGCTTACAATAGTGACCAAATTCCTTACTATGCTTACCATGGGTATTGGGCATTAAATTTTGAGGAATTAAACCCACATTTAGGAACACTTGATGACTTCCATGAACTAATTGATGCAGCGAGTGATCGTGGCATGAAGATTATGGTTGATATCGTGGTCAATCATACTGGTTATGGTTTAAAAGCTGGAGATGGAAATACGACAAATCCTCCAGTTGGCTACACAACTGATGAAGACCGAGCACGTTTTGCTCATATGTTACGCCATGATGGAGGAATTCCTGGACATGATGTGTTTGGTGAGCTTGCTGGTTTACCAGATTTAAAGACTGAGGTTCCAGAAGTTCGTCAACAATTAGTGGATTGGCAAGTAGCATGGTTAGATAAAGCGAGAACTGAAAAAGGAAATACGATTGATTACTTCCGAGTGGATACAGTAAAACATGTAGACTCTCCAACTTGGATGGCACTTAAAAATGGTTTGACGTTAGAAAAACCAGATTTCAAGATGATTGGTGAAGTATGGGGCGCAGGACCTAACAATGATTCAGGGTTTTTAAATTCTGGAACAATGGACTCACTAGTAGACTTTGACTTTAAGTATATTGCTCGTGATTTAGTAAATGGACAAATTACGTCAGTTAATAATCGAATTTCTGCTAGAAATGAGAGCATTAACAACACAGCAACTTTAGGGCAGTTTTTAGGAAGTCACGACGAAGATGGATTCCTTGAGCAATTTAGAGGAGCAGATGGAACTGTAAACTTAGCGCTATTAAAGGTTGCAGCTGCATTACAAATCACATCAAAAGGACAACCGGTTATTTATTACGGGGAAGAGCTTGGATTATCAGGTGTTGATAACTGGCCGTACTATGACAACCGTCCTGTATTCCCTTGGCACAAAGTCGAAGGAAATGATGTACTTGCACATTATCAGAAGCTACTGCACGCACGTAAAGATTATTCACAAGTATTTTCAAAAGGAACGCATACACTTCTAAAAGGAAATAATGCTACTGGTTATATGATTTTTGAACGAAAATACAACGGTGAATCCGTTGTTGTTGGTATTAACACAAAAGACGCAGCAGCTAATGTATCTGTACAAGTTCCATTTGCAGCAAACAGCACTGTGACAGATGTTTATAATGGTCATACGTACACTGTTGGTGAAAATGGTGAAGTAAATCTTACACTTCCTGGACGAGCTGAAGGTGCAACGTTCATTTTAGTAGCTGGTGTTGTTTTAGATCCAATTGACGGAAGTGAACCAACAGAACCAGAAGTACCTGTTACAGGAGAACCAGGAACATCGACAGAACCAGAAGCACCTGTTACAGAAGAACCAGGAACATCGACAGAACCAGAAGTACCTGTTACAGAAGAGCAAGAAAAATCAACAGAACCTGGTAAAGAGCAACCGATTACTCCGCAACCAGAAAAACCTGCAACAGAAAAACCTGGCACTACTAAGCCTGTTGCAGAAGCGCCAAAAGCTGAGCAAAAAGTAAATGGAAACCTAGATAAGAAAACGAATGTTGTTAC
Organism: Anaerobacillus sp.; assembly: GCF_046314235.1. Classification (NCBI taxonomy): domain Bacteria; kingdom Bacillati; phylum Bacillota; class Bacilli; order Caryophanales; family Bacillaceae; genus Anaerobacillus; species Anaerobacillus sp. The sequence goes on along the minus strand of NZ_JBKBWN010000001.1, from coordinate 415,099 downwards.
AATTGATACAAAATCAGTAATGAAAGTAGCAACAAACGGATTGTTAATCATCGATTTAAAAGCAACAGAAGGGAATACAGTTGCTAAAGTCCAATTAACTAAAGAGCAAGTAACAGAGCTCCGTAGCAAAAATGCAACAGTTGAGCTAATGAAAAATAACGTTTCAGTTTCGTTCCCTATGGCCAATTTACTAGGTAATGAACCAGTTGAGTTTATGATCGAACAGTATCAAGATTATAAAGGGGCATTGTCTGCTGTTTATGACTTTACAGTGAAGCAGGGAGAAACAATCATTTCGAACTTTGAGCAACCAGTAAAGTTAACATTTAAAGTAGATGCATTTAAGGTGAAAAACCCTAACAATGTAAAAGTTTTCTACTATAATGAAGAAACTGGTAAGTGGGAAAATATCGGTGGTACCTATAAAAATGGCTATATCACTGCAGAAACTTACCACTTCAGTATTTTTACAGTGTTTGAAGTAGAAGATACAGTTGAAGAACTAGCAGGAGATGCTCCAATGGTTCATGTAGGAGTTAAACTTCCAGACACAGCTACAGCATTATACAACTATTTATTAATTGGAATGCTATTAATAGCGGCTGGTAGCAGTATCTTCTTTTACCAAAGAAAAAAGCTAGCAAAAACTAACTAATATCTCAAAAAAAGTAGGGTGGTGCATGCACTGCCCTACTTTTGCGTTTTTTTTTGAGATTAAAAGGATATCCTATTAATCTTTATTAACTTTAACCAAATGTTGTAACTGATTTGAAAGTAACTCTAACTCTTTAAAGGAATCTACTAATTGATTAATTTGTGTGTGCTGTTCTTCTACGCTTGCCAGGATTTCTTCGATGGATGCACTAGACTCCTCTGAACCACTAGAGAGGGCAGAAATTTCATCAATAATAGCTGAAAAATTATGCTCCATCGCCTGTAATTGTTGATCGACTAACTGGGCTTGTCCAAGGACTTCATTTGAATGTTCGAGCATTTCAATGAAGCTAGACTTTGTTTGTTCGGTCATGTCTAAACTAGTAGTAACTGCTTGCTCACCTTCATGGACTTGCTTTGCAACTTGACCAGTCTTTATCGAAATCTCGTTAAGGATTGTAGCGATTTCAGTGGTTGAGTTTTTTGAACTCTCTGCTAGCTTTCTAACTTCGCCAGCTACAACAGCAAATCCCTTCCCTGCTTCACCAGCGCGGGCTGCTTCAATTGCAGCATTTAATGCTAGTAAATTTGTCTGTTCTGTAACTTCAGATATTTTACCTAAGATCGTCCCAATCTTCTGCGTTTCATTGTTTAATTCCTGCATTAATCCACTTGCACTAAGTATCGAAGCATTCACTTGATGAATGTTGTTTGACAATTTTTCTATCATTTGTTGTCCTTTGTTGGATGTTTGTTCTGTCTTTCTAGAAATTAGCGAGAGGGTCTTGGAATTTTGAACGACATTATTAACAATAACACCAGAATCATGCATCGATTCATTCATATCAGTAACACTACTGGCTTGAGCTTCGATGACCTTTGATACTTCGGAAAAAGCAATGGCTAACTCATCGGAAATATGATTTGTTTTCTCTATCTTTGATTTAAATGTTGAATTAAACGAAGTGAGAACAGCAACTGAGTCGTTTACTTTGGAAAGCAACTTCTCGACATGTTTTCTTCTGTGTTCAATTTCAGTGCTATCTTGTTCCATTTTCTTCATGGTCTTGCCACCTAAATAGGCTTGCGTAACAAAAATAATGACTGTTGCTAGATTGATAGCCGTAAACATAATTAATATTTTTATATCGGCACCATAAAACATAGTCTCGTTAAATCTTATGAAGAAAAAGATTGATAACAGTATCCCTAAAAAGCCAGATATTGCAATAGAGACAATTTGGTGGTATAGCATGACTATAGCTAAACTAAAATAAATTAAGAAAAAGTTCGATAGTTTTGGTGAACCAATGACAGTGATTAAAATTAATAGTGAAAAACCAATCGCCACATAATAATGTAAGTGAACCGTGAACAAACGCATATAGGTGAAGATTGTCATAGGAATTACAATAAACAGCCCGGCTAATCCGTAAGTAATTATTGCAACTGATTCTGAATTACTGAGTATACTACTTGCGAGACCTAATAAATAAGCAAACCATAATAAAATAGTAACAATTTTGTTTCTCCCTTGAAAATATAAGCTTTTGTCCAAAATCTTTACCCCATTTCTTCTGTAGCTAAATTTTTTCAGGTTTATTATCGATTATTCGAACGTCGTAGAAAGGTTTTTGACTTTCATCTAAATAAGTGAAAATGTTCACATGTTTAGACGATAGGAAAACATGTATCACTGCGATTTACTAAGTATAAAAAACGAACGTTCGTTATGTAAATCATACCGCACCTTATTTTACCAGTCAATGTTTGATTATAACGTTTTATTTTCAGTGGAAAGAGTGATAATGTAGAGGGAAGAAGGTATGATCACGGAGGAATATCAATGAAAAATATAGATATCGCAGGTAAAGATAAAATAATAGAGGCAGCCAAAATTGTTGTAAGTAAACACGGAGTAAATAAAGCGACCGTTCGTGAAATTGCTAAAGAAGCAGAGCTTAGTACGGGGGCGATTTATCATTATTACAAATCAAAAGAAGAAATCTTATATGATCTGTTAGATCAAAGCTTAAGGGTGACAACAACAATAGCTGAAAAGTCACAAAACGAGAACGAAGATAATAAAGAATTAATTCAAGACATTTACCATGCTACGCTAGAACGCTTTTATAAAAAAACTGAAAGTAGGTTACAGTTTCATTTGATGAATGAGATTGTCACTGGAAATGGTGAGCTTAAAGAGAAATTTCAAGAGAAATATAATGAGTGGATTACTCGTATTGAAGAAATTCTAAAAAACGTCTACGGTTTAAATTCTCATGAATTGAGTCGGCCACTAGCGACTTGGATTATTGCGAGTGTGGACGGTGTCGTTTTGCAAAGTTTGTTAGATAATGGAGAAGAAGATTTAAATGGAATGTTTAAGGTTTTGGAAATTTTGGTCCATGAAGGTCTGCCACACTTTATCGGCTTGATCAATCAACATGCAAAGAGAGCTTAATGAGCTGCAATCATAAATAAACGATAGAAAACACATTCTATTTTTTGGGAGCTATCACATATCAGCTGCATAATCACAGAACATCCTTTTTTCCATTGCTTTGAGTTATTCAGGTCTTTCACTTTTTTGTGTTTTTCTTTTAACTTCATAAAATAGTCGGAATTTATGGGAGAATCTAGGTTTACTTAGCAATATAAACGTTGTAGTGTTAAAAGAAATGACTCCTTAAAATGAGAGGCAAAAATTATGAGAAGAATATTACAGCTTGATAATGTAGTTGAAGTTGAAACGTTACAAAAAATTCAAGATGCTTTTTCTGAAGCAACAGGATTTGCTGCGATTACTGTGGACTACCGTGGAAAGCCTTATACAAAACATAGTGGCTGTTCCAAATACTGTTCGATTATTCGTTATCGAAGTGAAACGAAAGACTTGTGTGAAAAATGTGATTCACGGGCTGGCTTAGAAGCAGCACGGACAGGCGCACCTTATATATATATGTGTCATTCTGGTTTTATAGATTTTGCGGCGCCTATTATTGTTAATGGTCAGTACTTAGGTTCAATTATGGGCGGGCAGGTGGTCAGCGCTGATAATACTTCGAATATTGACTACATTGTTGACGAAACAATTGATATCGAAGATGATGTTGAACTTATTGAAGCGTATACCCAAATACCAATTGTTCCCTTTAAGAAAATAGAGGCGGCTGCGCATTTAATGTTTAACATCGCAAATAAGATCGCCCAAAAAGGCTATGTTAATGTCATTCAGAAAGAATTACATGAGCAATCACTACAATTAATACAGTCTAGAACTTCTGAAGCCAATTTAGAGACGGCTTTAAAAGCGGCAGAATTAAAGACACTCCAATCTCAGATTAACCGGCAATTTTTAATTCAAGCATTGAATATCGTAGGTAATCTCTCCTTTATAGAAAACGCACCTAAAACTGAAGAAGCTACCTTCGTATTTATTGACGTTGTGAAGTTTTTAATTTCCAATATCGGCAAAGAGGTAACGATTGAAGAGGAACTTAAGTATATAAACAATTACTTAACCCTCCAAAAAATTCGTTTAGGAGAAAGGTTCTCCTATGAAATTGTCGTAGCTGAAAATACAAAACAATTCATGATCCCATCAATGATGATCCAACCGATCGTTGAAAATGCTATACTTCACGGACTTGAAACGAAATCAGGAGAATGCTTAATTAGAGTCCATATTCAATTAAACGGTGATTTTATTGAAATAATCGTCGAGGATAACGGTGTGGGAATGAGTGAACAAGTATTAGCAAAGATTTCGCAACCGAAAAACCAGGAAACTAGCATGGTCATGAATTTGAATGTGTTAAAGACGCGCTTAATGGAGAGGTATTCAAATAAAGCTAAGTTACAGATTACTAGTAAAGAGAATATCGGAACAGTTGTTACGATTGCTTTGCCTCTTTTTTAATGGACGAAAATATAGTGCTATTGTAAAAGAAGGGAGAGTTGAGAAATGTTCAAAGTCATTATTGCTGATTTGGAACCAATTCAAAGAGAAGCGATAAAATTACTTTTACAGCAAAGATTTCAAAGACAAGTCATTATACTAGAAACAGATAATGGTCAAGACGTCGTTGACTTGGTACGAACGAAGCATATAGATTTACTCATTTTAGAAAATCGTTTAATTGGTCTAGATGGGCTAGCTTGTGTTAAAAAAATAAAAGATATAAAGTCTTGGCAAAAGTGCATCGTCTTTACCATGCTAGATACAGAGGCAATGCGAGAAGCATATCGATCAATTGGTGTTACGCAAATTTTAATTAAGCCATTAAGACCACATATTTTCATAGATGAGATCAGTAAAGTTTTAGCAACCAACTCTGATATGCCTAAGAAAAAAGGAAATAAGAAGATTGAGGAAATCATTGAGTTTATCGATAGTCATTTAAACGAAGATTTGACTTTGACGTATGTTGCTGAACAGATGGATCTTAGCTCATATTATTTAAGTAAAGTTTTTAAAAAAGAATTAGGAGTTAATTTCGTTAAATATGTAACGGAACGGAAAATGGAAAAAGCAAAAGCTCTATTAAAAGATATTGAAATTCCTATTGTCAATATTGCATTTGAGATGGGGTTTCCAGAACCAAGTTACTTCACAAAAGTATTTAAAAAGGTTGAGAATATGACACCTACTCAATATCGCAATCAACATACGAGGTGGAATTGAATTCCACAATAAGGTGTATACAGAAAAGTAAAGAGTCCAAGTTTGTTAAATAGACTAAACTAATGAGAGGATAGTATGCTCAGTATTGAGCATACTATCCTCTTTTCTTATCAGCCGATTTTTTGAGCAATTCAGGAAAGCTCAATCTACGATCGTTGCTTTGAAGATATTACCTTTGGTTTCAACTGTATTTTTGTTGAAGAATAAGGTACATTTGTATTAAAATAATTATTTACGGCTTAATGAATTTCATAATTCACTATTTTTACTACATCAATTTAAATGTACTTGCGTAAAAACCATTCGCAACTACATTTAAATTGATGTAGCTCGAATAAAGGCAATTATGAAATTCACTCTGTTACTTAAGAAAATAAAAAAGGAGGGATTTCAGTGACATTTGCCCAATTGAAAGCAGACATTATTGCATATAGTAGAAGTATTGGAATTGATAAAATTGGCTTTGCATCAACTGATCCCTTCCTAGAACTTAGAGAAAGACTCGTCACACAACAAAGCTTAGGCTATCAGTCAGGGTTTGAAGAGGCTGATATTGAAAAACGAGTTCAACCAGAATTGTTACTTTCTGAAGCAAAGTCAATAATTGCGATTGCACTTGCATATCCGGCAAAAATGAAAAATGCCCCATTAAGTACGAAGTTAGAGCGAAGAGGTTTGTTTTGTCGTGCATCTTGGGGAGAAGACTATCATACAATACTAAAAAATAAGTTAAAGCTATTAGAAGCGTATATTTTAGAAAGGGAACCATCCGCTAAAGTTGTTTCTATGGTAGATACAGGAGAACTTAGTGATCGAGCAGTAGCCGAGAGAGCAGGGATTGGTTGGAGTGGGAAAAATTGTTCGATTATTACGGAGGAATTCGGGTCATACGTCTATTTAGGAGAAATGATTACGACAATTCCATTTTCACCAGATACCCCCATTACTGAGCAGTGCGGAACTTGCACCAAATGCATTGATGCATGCCCAACAGAAGCTATTGTTCAAGGAGGGCAACTAAATTCAAATAAGTGTATCGCCTTTCTAACGCAAACGAAAACTTTCTTAGCGGATGAATTCCGAGAAAAACTAGGGAATCGCATATATGGCTGTGATACATGTCAGCAAGTTTGTCCCGAAAATAAGGGGAGGGACTTCCACTTGCACGAAGAAATGGAGCCAGACCCTGAAGTGGTAAAACCTTTATTAAAAGAGCTCTTATTCATTAGTAATCGAGAGTTTAAGGAAAAATTCGGTTCACTTTCTGGAGCGTGGCGGGGCAAAAAACCTTTACAAAGAAACGCGATTATTGGGATTGCTCATTATAAAGATATTACAGCTATTGATGATTTAGAAAAACTACTTAAAGATGATCCAAGACCTGTAATCCGAGGAACGGCAGCATGGGCAATTGGAAAGCTAGCAACAGATCAGTCGATGTTGATACTAAAAGCGGCGAAAGAAAGAGAAAAAGACGTAGATGTGGTAGCTGAGATTGACAAAGGACTAAATATGCTTAAAAATTAGAGTATTTGGCTGTGGTAAACGATAATTGAGTCAAGTACTATTAAGACAAGAGGATTGAAAAGAGGGGATAGTATGGAAAAAAGATCGACCGTTTTCTATAATGAAATGGATAGCCCACTTGGTCCGTTAACGATAGTTTGTAGTGAATTAGGTGTATGCTTAATCGAATTTGGTTCGATTGACCAAACGCTAACAACTATTAAAGTTTGGATGAAAAAACACTTCATTAAGGGTCAATTAATGTTTAGTGAAGAAAAGGTTCAACCAATTATCAATCAACTAACTCAATATTTTGAAGGTGAAAGACTAGAATTCGATCTTCAAATAGATCTAATCGGTACTAGATTTCAATGTTTAGTTTGGGAGACATTGAAGAAGATTAACTATGGCGAAACAAAAAGTTATAAGGAAATCGCTAAAGAAATAGGTGCACCAAAAGCTGTTCGTGCGATTGGTGGGGCCAATAATAAAAATCCGATTCCAATTATCATTCCTTGTCATCGCGTAATTGGTAGCAATGGCGCGCTAGTAGGCTATGGTGGCGGAGTCGATAAGAAGGTAATCCTTTTGGAAATAGAAGGGGCAATTAAAAAGATATCGTAAGTGACTACGCAATCATGCGTAGTTATTTTTTTTTAGCAATTGTAAGAATATGTCACAATTACACCTTTCCTGCTAGATATTTTTCTCGTTAAGAAAAAGCAACTAGTTATATATACCTATGATTAATATTGCTATTTAAGATACTCTGTGTCTTTCGATTTAGATACAAACGTTTCATTACGCTAAAGTTTACTTTTATTGTCTAATAGCAACGAATTATATCGGAAAACAATTGTTTAAAAATTCTAAAAAGTCGAACCCTTTTTATTGACATAGGTGTGTTTAAATCATAGAATCGAGAATATGGTTACGCTTACAATTCAGAAAATTCAGTAAAAGGAGGGGATATTAATGAATAAAATGTTGGAGATTGAGAATGTCTCGCTCCAATTTGGAGGCGTTAAAGCTTTAGATAACGTATCTTTTCACATAAATGAAGGCGAAATCTTTTCATTAATAGGACCAAATGGTGCGGGGAAAACAAGTATGCTCAATTGCATTAGTGGACTTTATTCACCATCAAACGGAACTATACGTTTTAAAGGGCAAGAGATCCTTACAATAAAACCGTATAAAAGAACGACATTAGGGATTGCTCGAGCTTTTCAAAATATCGCTTTATTTGCTCACATGTCTGTACTTGATAATTTAAAGCTAGGTAGACATACGTTGATGAAGTCAGGACTACTTAAAGGCGGACTTTATTGGGGGGCTGCTGAAAAAGAGGAAGTCGAACACCGGCAAGCGGTAGAAGAGGTTATTGATTTCCTACAACTTCAGGAAATTAGACATACTCCAGTAGATAAACTACCTTATGGTTTACAAAAACGCGTAGAAGTGGGCAGAGCACTAGCACTAGAGCCGGAATTAATTTTACTTGATGAACCAATGGCGGGGATGAATTCATCTGAAAAAGAAGAAATGTCGAGATTTATTCTTGATATGCATGAATTGATGAACATAACAGTTGTCTTAATTGAACATGATTTAGGGGTTGTTATGAACTTATCAGATAATATTGCAGTTCTTGATTTTGGTAAGCAAATTGGTTTTGGAACTCCTACAGAAATTCAAAATAATCCTGACGTTATTAAAGCCTACATTGGTGAAGAAGTTAGTTAATGAAAGGAGATTAAAAGAGCATGAGTTTTGAACAAACTTTACCAAAACTATTAATTGAACGAGCAAAGAATTCTCCAAACAGTGTTGCTCTTAGACAGAAAAAGTACGGGATTTGGAATGAAATTACTTGGGCAGAGTATTTAGAAAATGTTCGAACAATTAGTTTAGGTCTAGCGAGCGTATTTGATTTTAAAAAGGAAGAGAAAGTGGCCATTATTGGTGATAATCGCCCACATTGGCTTTATAGCCAACTAGCGACGCAATGTTTAGGTGGCATTTCTGTTGGGATTTATCAAGAGTCATTTGGAGATCAGCTAATCTATTATTTAAATAATTGTGATGCACGGATTGTAGTAGCTGAAGATCAAGAACAAGTCGATAAATTGCTAGAAATTATCAACGATATCCCTAAGATTGAAAAAATTATTTACTATAATGACAAAGGAATGAGGCGTTATACGCACGAGAAATTAATGTATATGAAAGATTTACAGGAAGCAGGGAAAAAATACGGAGAGCAAAACCCGGAATTTTTTAGCCTGAATTCTGAGCGCTTAGTCAGTAATGACGTAGCAACGATTTCCTATACAACTGGATCTACTGAAAATCCCAAAGGGGTTATGTTAACGCATAATAATCTCATTTCAGCCTTTAGTAACTTAAATGAGATCGATCCCATTAATGAAAGTGATGATTATCTGTCTTTTTTGCCTTTAGCTTGGACTAGTGAGCTAGTGATGAGTATAGTTGCATCGCTTTGCAGTGGGTTGACAATTAACTTCCCTGAAAAACCAACAACGGTTTTAACTGACATGAGAGAAATAGGCCCACATACAATGATTGCTCCACCTAGAACATATGAAAATATGATTTCGCGTTTTCAACTAAGAATAGAAGGTGCGAGCTGGTTGAAGAAAAAGGTTTACAATTGGGCAAGTAAATATGGTCTTAAAGTCGCTGAGGCAAAGCTTACAAACAAAAAAATATCTGGCTTAACGAAAATGATGAATTTCTTTGGAGACTTTCTCGTCATGAGTGCAATTAGAGACCATCTTGGGTTGTCGCGAATCAAAAGAGCTTACACAAGTGGTTCTATATTGAGTGAAGATGCACTGTACTTTTTTCATTCCATTGGAGTAAACCTAAAGCAATGTTATGGTGCAACGCAAACTTGTGGATTCGCTTTTGTACATCGTGATGATGATTTGAACATTCATAGTGTTGGGGTCGCATTACCAAATGTTGATGTGAAGATCACAGAAAATGAAGAAGTATTTATTAAAAGTCAAAGTGGTTTTGCCGGATACTACAATTATAACGATGACGGCCATGAAAAGGATGGATGGGTAGCAGCAGGTGATATCGGTAAACTTGATGAAAATGGGCATCTTTATATAACCGAACAAATAGAAAGTGTATCACAACTTGAAAATGGTCAGAGGATCGCTCCATCGCAAATTGAAGGTAAGCTCAAAAATAGCCGGTTTATTAATGAGGCCGTCGTTTATGGAAAGAGTAAGCCATACTTAGTTTCAATGATTAACATTGATATGGCCAATGTCGGTAGGTGGGCAGAAAAAAATCAAATTGTCTATACAACTTACTCTGACCTTTCAATGAAACAGGAAGTGATTGAGCTTATCGAAAAAGAAGTCGTGGCCATCATGAAAAAATTACCAGAAACGATGCGCGTGAAGAAGATTGTCATCCTTAATAAAGAGCTTGATGCCGATGATCATGAGTTAACTAGAACCCAAAGAATTCGCAGAGGTTTTATCGAAGAAAAGTACAAAATGGTTTTTGAAGGGTTGTACTCCTCTAATTCTCAATTAAAGTACAAAACCGGAACTGAAATTGACGTAGAAACAAACTTACAGATTATCGAATTAGAAGGTACAAAGGAGGCAGCGTAAACAAATGAGCTTTTTCTTACAAATGGTTATAACAGGAATCGTTGTAGGAAGTATTTATGCATTAGTAGCTCTTGGGTTTGTATTAATCTATAAAGCTAGTGATGCATTAAACTTAGCAAACGGAGAATTTGTTCTAATTGGTTCCTACATTTGCCTAACATTAGTTTCAGTTTATCAAATTCCATTTTTATTGGCGTTTTTAATTACGCTAGTCTTTAATGCTCTATTGGGGATGACTGTCGAGCGCATTGTCCTAAGACCTTTAATTAATGCGCCAGTTATTTCAGTCATCATGGCAACAATCGGACTTGCTAGTTTACTAGGCGGTCTTGTTCATATGATTTGGGGTTATCAAACAAAATCATTCCCACCGATCTTTCCATCAACGCCAATCCGTCTTGGTGAAATCATTATTTCACCAGTTTATTTATGGTCATTTGTAATCGTTATGGTGTTACTAGTTGCGTTTACCTTATTCTTTAAGTTCTCGAAGATGGGTCTCGCGATGCGTGCTGTAGCTGATGATCAAATGGCTGCCTTATCAATGGGGATAAGTATTAAGAAAGTTTATGCAATTACATGGGGAATTGCAGCATTAGTAGCAGCAGTAGGTGGTGTTTTACTAGGAAACATTAATGGCGTAAACTCCTCGATGGTCACAATTGGTTTAACGGTGCTACCTGTTGTTATTTTAGGCGGACTTGACAGTATTCCAGGAGCAATTGTTGGTGGTTTCATTATCGGGATTGTTCAAAACTTAGCTGCTGGTTACTTACAGCCGATCTTAGGTGGAGGGATTAAAGAAGTCATTCCATTTATTATCATAACAATTATCCTCATGATTAAACCACATGGACTGTTTGGAAAAGGTGGAATTGAAAGGGTGTGAAAAAATGAGAAATCCATTTGTAATGGAATGTGGAAATTACAAAACGAGTTATAACCGTGATATGGATCTATTTCGGATTCCCCGTGTGAAATTGAGGATGTTAGTAATCGTAATTCTCCTATTTTTATTTCCGTTGTTCGCTTCAAACTATGTCATTGGCTTAGCGACTCTCTGTACAATTGCTGCTATTGGTGCAATAGGGCTTAATATCTTAACCGGATTTACGGGGCAAATCTCAGTTGGGGTAGGAGCTTTTCTAGCGGTTGGAGGATATACGTCGGCAATTATAACTACAACATTAGGCTGGAGTTTTTGGATTTCGTTACCACTAGCAGGTTTAATTACGGCAGTAATTGGAGGTCTGTTCGGAGTACCATCTCTGAGATTGAAAGGATTATATTTGGCCATTGCAACTTTGGCAGCGCAAGTAGTCATACTCTATATCATTGGTCGTTTATCGATTACTGGTGGCGGCGCAGGGATGATCTTACAACGTCCGGCGATTGGAGGCTATACATTTTCTAGTCATTCTAGTTATTACTATTTGTGCCTAGTCATTGCTATTTTGGTAGTCATTTATACACTAAATTTGTTTAGATCTCGAACAGGAAGAGCGTTTTTAGCTGTTCATCACCGTGACGTTGCCGCTCAAATTATGGGAATTAACCTATTTAGCTATAAAGTTATGGCATTTGCGATCAGCTCTTTCATCGTCGGAATTTGTGGAGCGTTACTTGCTCATTACACAATGGTTGTAACGGTTGAATTATACAGCATTCAAGTGTCAATTCAGTATTTAGCAATGATTTTAGTTGGGGGCTTAGGTAGTGTCTTTGGAGCTATTTTGGGAGCGATATTTATTACGCTATTACCAGTATTTTTGCAATATATGGTTGAATTTCTGACTGTTTTTATGCCGAATGCCTATCACTTACTTTCGTCATTTAGAGAATTTGTATTTGGATTAGTCATTCTCTTGTTTTTAATTTTCGAACCTGGTGGACTGGTCCATATATGGACTAACATTCGTAATTACTTTAGATTGTGGCCGTTCTCCTATTAATGATGAGGACTATGCAACCTTTTAACAGGGTTCATTCCTATATTTTTACAAAGATAAAAAGGGGGTAATTAAATGAAAAGGTTTAGTTTGAAAAAAGTAACAAGTCTTCTTGCAACTTCTTTACTTGCTTTAGGTTTACTTGCAGCATGCTCAGGAGATGGTGGTTCTTCTGCGCCAGCAGGTGGTGGTAAAGGTGATAAAGTAATCAAGATTGGTGGTATTTTCGATGAGTCAGGGGCGACTGCCGATGTAGGGGAGCCTTATGCTGTTGGGGAGCGTGCGTTTTTTGAATACTTAAATGCTAACGGTGGAGTGGATGGCTACCAAGTTGAATTCACAGGTCAAGATTATGCTTATGACACAAGTCGTGCTCAGCAAGTATACCAGTCATTAAGAGACCGTCATGATGTTGTTGCAGTGCTTGGTTGGGGGACAGCCGATACAGAGGCATTACGACAACAAATTATTAACGATAAAATCCCATTCTTCTCAGCCTCGTACTCAGAGAACTTAAAAGATACTGGAAGCGAAAGTGGTTTTAACTTCCTAGTAGCTGCTAGTTACTCTGATCAAGGAAGAGCGATGTTAGAATGGATTGCTGAAACTCATCAAGGAAGCTTCCCTGTAGATGTGGCATTAATCTACCATAAAGGCCACCCTTTCAGTGAGTCACCAATTAAGGATATTAAAGATTACGCTGACGAGCACTTTAGTGGTGTCATAAACATTGTTCCAGACATCGAAATTGAATTAGGAGATACAAGCCCACAAACAACTTTACAATCATGGGCTAGGAATAATAGTGTTCCAGACTATGCGATTATTAATTACACTTGGAACCAAACCCGTAATGTTATCCGTGATGCTAGACAGTTAGGTTGGGACACTCAGTTTACAGGGTTAAACTGGACAGCGGGCGAAGGGTTAATTCCTGTTGGATCAGACAATCAACAGTGGGTGGAATGGTTAGACGGATTTGTTGGCGTTATTACTCATGCGTTCCCTAATGAAGATCTTCCAGGAATGGCAGCTATTCATGAATATTTAGAAAGTAAAGATATGAAAGTGGAAGATATTAATCAAAAGTTTGTCCAAGGTTGGACGACAGCAAGTGTAATGGCAGAAGCGATAAGAATTGCAATTGCCAATACAGATGGTAATGTAACAGGTCCAGATATTAGAGTTGCGATCGAATCGATTAATGACCTTGACCTTGGTGGTCTTGGGGCAAATCTTTCTTTCTCCTCAGACAATCATGCTGGTACTGATCAAATTCGCTTAGGTCAACTTAAAAATGGTGAATGGGTCATGATTACAGACTATTTTGGTGTCAGCGACAAAAGATAAGCTTCACTTTTCATGATGACGTAGAGAGCAATTTTAATAAAAAGAGGGGCACTAACCGCTTGTGCCCCTTTTCCAATTCATAAATTAGGGGGTTATCGAAATGCTCCGCCTTAACAATATTGAGGTTGTCTATAACAAAACGATATTAGCGATTAAGGGAATGTCGCTAGAAGTTCCGAAGGGGAAAATTATTGCTTTATTAGGGAGTAACGGAGCTGGTAAGTCAACAACACTGAAGGCAATCTCCGGCTTGTTAAAAAGTGAGGGTGGCCAAGTAACAAGTGGCTACATTGAGTTTAATGGTGAAAAAATAAGTGGTATTGACCCAGATAAGATTGTCCAAAAGGGCTTGTTTCAGTGTATCGAAGGAAGAAGAGTATTTAAACATTTAACGGTTGAAGAAAACTTAATGGCTGGTGCTTTTACGAGAAAAGATCGAAAAAATATTGATGCTGATTTAGAGCGCGTCTATCATTATTTTCCTAAATTAAAAACGTTGAGACATCGAGCATCCGGATTACTTTCTGGTGGGGAACAGCAAATGTTGGCGATTGGTCGTGGAATTATGGCTAAGCCCAAAATTTTATTACTAGATGAGCCTTCACTTGGGATTGCTCCTCTTTTAGTGAAAGAGATCTTTGAAAATATTAAACAAATTAATCGAGAAGAAGGAACCTCAATTTTAGTTGTAGAGCAAAATGCAAATGTTGCCCTTTCGATTGCTGACTTTGGCTACATTGTCGAAAACGGAAGAATTGTCCTTGAAGGGCCAGTAGAAAGTTTAATGTCCAATGAGGCTGTCCGAGAAGCTTACTTAGGGTTAAGTAAAGAAGGCAAGAAGAACTTGCGCGAAGTGAAGTCTTATAAAAAAATTAAGCGATTTGTATAAGTGAAGACTCGATGGTACGGACAGTATTGCCTATGTGCTAAAGTCGCTAAAACGAGTCATCACCTAGTAAAGAGCTAACATTTGTAATAACAGACAGACAGTAAACAGACCAGTGGTCTAAAACAACGTAAAAGGAATAATTATTTTATAAATGAGTGAATTTCATAATTACCTTAATCGAGCTATATCAATCTAAATAATGTAGCTGCGAATGATTTCTAAGCAACTACATTTAGAACTTAATAGCGAAAATAATGAATTATAGAATTCACTAAAATAGAAGGAATGGGGGAATTTGGGTGGCTGAACTAATGCAGGAAACTGTAGGAAAACTATTGGAAGATGTCGCAAAACGACAACCGGACGTCGATGCTGTTGTCTACCCTGATCGTGGTTTGCGATATTCGTACAAACAATTTGATGACTTATGTCGTAAAGTAGCCAAAGGGTTTATGAAGCTTGGCATTAAGAGTGGTGAGCATATTGCCATTTGGTCTACGAATCGTCCAGAGTGGTTAACTTCACAATTTTCAACAGGAAAAATGGGTGCAGTTCTAGTAACCGTCAATACTAGCTACCGAACTGCTGAACTAGAATATTTACTCAAGCAATCCGATTCGACTACGCTTATTTTAATGGAGAGCTTTCGAGGCAGTTCATATACAGATATGTTGTATGAAATCGTGCCAGAATTAGCGAGTAGTGAGCCTGGAAAGTTAAAATCTGAAAAACTACCATACTTAAAAAATGTTATTTTAATAGGCGATGAAAGAAAGCCGGGAATGTTTTTATGGTCTGATATTTTGGCGATGGCAAACGATGTAGAGGATGAGCAATTGGATCAACGTATGGCTTGCCTTCATCCTGATGATGTTATTAATATGCAATACACTTCCGGGACTACCGGTTTCCCAAAAGGTGTAATGTTAACACACAATAACTTGACTAATAACGCCCTTAATATTGCAGCTTGTATGAATTTGACGAGTAAAGACCGGATGTGTATTCCTGTGCCATTTTTCCATTGCTTTGGATGTGTACTTGGAACACTTGCTTGTGTAACGGTTGGAGCAACAATGGTTCCAGTTCAGGAGTTTGATCCAAGGCTAGTGTTAAAGGCTGTTCAAGAAGAACGGTGTACAGCGCTTCATGGGGTACCAACTATGTTTATCGCCGAATTAAATGACAAAGAATTTGATAAATATGACCTTTCTTCACTAAGAACAGGAATTATGGCAGGTTCCAATTGCCCAATTGAAGTTATGAAAGCTGTCATTGAAAAGATGGGCGCAAATGAGATCACTATTGCTTATGGACAAACAGAGTCATCACCTGTTATTACTCAAACACGTGTCAATGATTCGATTGAGCGTAGAGTTGAAACAGTTGGTAGGGCGCTTCCTAATGTCGAAGTGAAAATTGTTGAACCTGGTACAGATATCGAAGTTCCACGTGGCGTCCAAGGGGAGCTATGTACCAGGGGATATCATGTGATGAAAGGTTATTATAAAAATCCAGAGGCAACGGCTGCTGCAATTACCGATGATGGCTGGTTACATACAGGGGACTTAGCCGTCATGGATGAAGATGGCTATTGCCGAATTACAGGACGTCTGAAAGATATGATTATTCGCGGTGGTGAAAATATTTATCCACGTGAAGTTGAAGAATTTTTATATCAACATCCAAAGGTGTTAGATGTCCAAATTGTAGGTGTACCAGATCCGAAATTTGGTGAAGAGGTTTCTGCTTGGATCATTCTTAAAGAGGGCGAAGTAAGTACGGAAGAAGAAATACGTGACTACTGTAAAGGGAAAATTGCCCGATATAAGGTACCGCGTTACATTCATTTTGTGCAAGAATATCCAATGACTGCATCAGGTAAAATTCAAAAGTTTAAACTAAAAGAACTTGCTATAAATCAATCTCAACTGTCAAAAGAAGCCGAAGCTAATTAATACGATCTTGTAGGAGCTGACCTATATCGGTAGTTAACTAGGATATGGCTTACACTGTTTCCTAAAGTCAGCTCCTTCCTTACGTTTAAAAAGTTAAAAATCGCTGCCTTCTGGGCTGATAAGAACGGTTCAAATCATTAATTCCCTCTCTTTTACATACATTTTAAGAGCAACAATAAAAGGAGGGATACACGATGGGGTGGATAAATGGTTTAAAGGACCATATTAAAAGCATGAATGATTCCTTTGTTTGTAGTGATCGCAGCTGCTTTATTCGTGATGAAGAACAACAATGTTTGGTTAGAAAGAAGGCAGGGTTAAGCGAACGTGGGGGGAAATTAGTCAAGTCAATTGTCGATGGGACCATTTTACGAACACAAGCCTTAGATGGGCTTCGCCAAGTAGATTATGCGGTTCACTTTCAGCATCTCATTAAACAACATAAAAAATTTCATATTGAAGAAAGAATCGAAGAAAGACGGGCGATTTTTTCTGGATCGGAATTGCTTGATGATTATTGTATAAGAACAGAAAAAGAAGAGGCGTTGGAGGATCCCGTACCGCTTGATCGAGATACTACAGAGGCTGATTTAAGTAGGTTCCAATATTCAAGATTAGAAGCGGTTCGTTATGCTGAGCGATGGTGGAATGACTATAACCCTAAATATAAAAAATTTGAAGATAATTGTACCAATTTTATTTCGCAATGCTTACATGCTGGTGGCGCGCCGATGACAGGCTATCCAAGTAGAAATAAAGGTTGGTGGTTTCAAAATAATAACTGGAGTCTTAGTTGGGCAGTGGCCCATTCAATGCGTTGGTATTTAAGTGGTGCCAAAGCGGGCTTACGGGCAAAAGAGGTTTCAAAGCCTGAGGAATTAATGAAGGGCGATGTGATTTGCTATGACTTTGATGGTGATGGTAGATGGCAACATACAACAATTGTTGTCGCAAAGGATGGAAATAACATGCCATTAGTTAACGCCCAAACTTCCAATAGTCGGATGAGATATTGGGCTTATGAAGATTCAACTGCCTATACACCAAACATAAAGTATAAATTTTTTCATATTATCGATCGATAAATAAAATCCCCCTCTTTTTTCATGCTATTTGGTAATGCTATAATATAGCATAGCTAAAAGATAGAGGTGAAAAAATGGGGTTACATATTGTTTTATACCAACCAGAAATTCCTGCAAATACAGGGAATATCGCACGGACGTGTGCTGGTACGAATGCTTCACTACATTTAATTCGGCCGTTAGGATTTTCTACCGATGATAAAATGTTGAAAAGAGCTGGTTGCGATTACTGGCCAAATGTAAAAATTAATTACTATGATTCAATGGACGAGTTATTTGAGAAATTTCCTAAAGGTAACTTTTTTTATATTGAAACAGTAGGTACGAAAAACTATACCGACTTTGATTATAGTAGCCAAGAAGAAGATCACTTTTTTGTATTTGGACGTGAAACGACAGGCTTACCTAATGATTTATTAGAACAAAATCTTGACAGGTGTTTGCGTATTCCACAAACGGATAAAATAAGATCGCTAAACCTTTCCAATACAGCGGCAATCCTTGTTTATGAAGCGCTTCGTCAACAGAACTTCCCTGATTTAACGTAAGTAAGGAATGGATTTTTAAGTTAGCTGAGGAACAAAAAACAAAACTTTGCTCAAATTCGTTATATTAGAAAACAAAGAGGGTGTCCCATGTTTGTCAGGGATACCCTCTTTGTATGTAATCTTTAGTTACGTTTTGGTTTCTCATTATATCCAGCAGTAAACATAGCGGCTAAAAATGCCACAACAACCCCTAAAATAAGAAATGTTGCCATTATTGAAGCCTCCCTTAAAAGAAGTGATGTCCTATTATTATTCTTTCATTATAAGGGATAAAACAAACAATGTGAATGAAAATGTTTAAACTATTTTCACGGTTTTAGGGTTGTATACAATATCTAACAGTTCCGGTTTTAAAAATCAAAAAAGCGATTAGCTTTAAATACTTAAGCGTCCCTACACTCGGCACGAAAAAAGTAGTATGATAAGTAAGATGATTTAAGTAAAGGAAGGATATTTTTGAAAAATACGTATTTGACTAGCCATTTCCCACTAATTTCAATTTTACTTTTTAGTACTGCACTTTCTTTACATGTAGAAGCAATTATCATTCAAAAGCTTGTAAATTTGGGTGTCTACTCAGGGATGACTGATGTATTTTCTGAAAGTGGAATTAAATTAACGCTTTTATTTTTATTATTACTTTTTTTCTTTATGGTTTTTGCAGCATTAAAGTTGATTGCTGATACAATGATTGAGCTTTCACTGTTATTTTTCTCCAAGGATCAAGAAGGGAAGGAATTAACAAAATTTCGCTCGGGCTCTTGGCTTTATTTGTTAGGGAGTATAATTTCTTTGTTGTTGTTTAATCAGGCCTTTTTTATATTGTTAATTTTAGCTATAGCTACTTTTGGTTATTTTATCTTCTTTGTATATAAAGTCAGTTCATCTTTATCGCCAATAGGATTGATTGGAATGATTTTTTTTCACATTTTCTTCTGGTTTGCCTTTGGACTTTCTGTCTTTTTTGCGATGATCAAATTATATAATAGCTTTATCACGAGCTTGCCCGTTTAAAAAAATGTAGAGTTAGTTTTGGTTCCCAAAAGGGGAAAGCCTCAACTAACTCTACATTTTTTAGTTATATCAGTCTCTCATTAAATCACGCCAAATGAGTAAATGTGGGGCTCTAGAATTAATCGATGCCAAACTGTTCGGTTTGTCCTCGCCTACCCAAACACCTGTCGTGTAGTTTTGGTTGAGTCCAATGAACCAAAGATCATGAAAGCCATTTGTTGTCCCTGTTTTTCCACCAAGATACGAACTAGAAAAATTCGCTTTTCTTCCCGTACCCTCAGTTACGACTTTATTTAATAGTGTCCTCATCTTTGCATTTACATTTTCGTCCCACACTTGCTTTGGTTTCTCTTGCCACTTATATAAGATTGAGCCATCGTTT
The DNA here is from genome assembly GCF_046314235.1 of Anaerobacillus sp. Classification (NCBI taxonomy): domain Bacteria; kingdom Bacillati; phylum Bacillota; class Bacilli; order Caryophanales; family Bacillaceae; genus Anaerobacillus; species Anaerobacillus sp. The sequence goes on along the minus strand of NZ_JBKBWN010000001.1, from coordinate 395,418 downwards.
GCAACAACCTTCTCAATTCCTCTCGCCTTCTGAAACATACCGTCATTTGCAAAAACTGTATAGGCCATCGTCATTTCAAGTGGACTGACTCCGTTTGTAAGCCCACCTAATGAAGATGGTAGACGATAATCATCAGCAACAAGTTTTGAGAATTCAAACTGCTCAAAGTAAGAAAAGCCTGTTTTCACTGTAATTTCATCAAGCAATCGAACAGCTGGTGTATTATACGAATGTTTAAGCGCAGTTTCGATCGTGACATTTCCATAAACGGCGCCACCATAATTTTGTGGACAATAACCATTTTTACAAAAAGAACCGGCATTGACCGTTTTCCATAGTGGTACATTTGTTTCGGCAAAGTAAGGTGCATACACTAGCAATGGCTTTATGGCTGAACCAGGTTGACGAAATGCTTGATAGCTGCGGTGAAAATCAAATTTTTTATAGTTTTTTCCACCACTAATCGCAATAATTTGCTTCGCTTTATGGTCGATCATCACTGCTGCCGCTTGAATATGACCTTCAGGAAGATGTCTTGGAATTGTCTCATTTAGTCTTTGTTGCTTTTTCGGTTGAAGGGAAGTGTGTATTTCAACGCCGCTAGCTAACACTTCATCGACCCGTTGCCTTCGCTGTTGAAGTAACAACGTTTTTTCGTCTGCGGAAGTAGCTTTTGCTATTTTTTTATGGAAACCTTCTTTTTCACCAATCAGTTGTTCAAGTTCATAATGAATGTAAGTAACATAATCTGGGAAGATGTCGATTTTACTTGCAGGTAAAACCTGAATTTTTTCAACTTCAGCTTTTTTAGCTTGATCTTCAGTAAGATAATCCATCTCCACCATTTTTTCTAAAATCCATTCTTTTCGCTTATGAGTATTCTCAGGGTGGATTAAAGGATTATAAAGTGTTGGGTTGTTTGGAATTGCTGTTAAAAAAGCGACTTGTGCGACCGTCAATTCATTTGCTGAAGTTGAGAAGTAATACTGACTAGCCGCTTCAATGCCGTAAACACCATTTTGAAAATAAATCGTGTTTAAGTACAATTCTAATATTTTTTCTTTCGTAAACATCTTCTCTAGCTGGTAAGCGTAAAGAACTTCTGTTAGCTTTCGATGGTATGTGCGTTCATTACTTAAATAAACATTTTTTACGAGCTGTTGGGTAATGGTGCTTCCGCCTTGGGCAATCCCATCCTTTGCAGCATTAACAAACAGGGCGCGGGTGATCCCGTTCAAATCAAAACCTTTATGGGAAAAAAAGTGGCGATCTTCCGAAGCTAGAACGGCTAGTAAAAATGCTTCTGGAATTTGATAGTATGGGAGGTAGATCCGATTTTCACTGCTATAAATTTCTGATATGAGTTCACCATTCGCATCATACATATAGCTGTTTGAGTGAAGAGAAAAGTCTTCCTTACTAATGCTATTTTTTAAGACATCATCAATTGTTTGGAATTGACTTAATTCTTTAGCGAGTCCAATAAAGGAAAAGGAAAACAATGTAATAAACAAGAAGACTAGAAAAAATCCTGTGCTAATTCGCAACAAACTCACTCTTTCATCATATACTATCTCACTACTAGGCATTTGCTTAGAAACGTCTTGGTAGTAAGGCACAAACAAGCTATTAATCTCCTTTATTGTAGCACCTAAAATGGTGAAGATGGTCATTTTTTTATTGGGAAACTATTGTAAAGCGAATGAACATTTTAATCCTGGCATAGTATGAATTAAGAATGTCATTATAGCACCTAGAATTGGGAGGAGGATAAGATGAGTATCTTAGATAGACTTAAAGAGTTTCGCGAAGAAGAGAAACGCTTGTTATGGGAGGGGACTTTTGGGGAATATCTAGAAATCTTAAAAAATAGACCAGAAGTAGCTCAAACTGCACATTCTCGAATTTATAATATGGTAAAAGACGCAGGTGTTGAAGAGGTAGATGGAAAGAAACGTTATAAATTTTTTAGTGATCAAATATATGGACTAGAAGAGTCAGTCGAAAGGTTAGTGGAAGAATATTTTCACTCAGCAGCAAGAAGATTGGATGTTAGAAAGCGTATTTTATTACTAATGGGACCTGTTAGTGGTGGTAAGTCAACAATTGTTTCGATGCTAAAGCGAGGCCTCGAGAAATATTCACGCACCGATTCTGGCGCAATCTATGCGATTAAAGGGTGTCCGATGCATGAGGACCCTCTTCATTTAATTCCTCATCACTTACGTGAGGACTTCTATCAAGAGTATGGGATTAAGATTGAAGGAAATCTCTCGCCTTTAAATGTGATGCGGTTAGATAAGGAGTACGATGGTTGTATTGAAGATGTTGTTATCGAACGGATTTTATTATCCGAGGATAAACGTGTTGGGATTGGAACATTTAGCCCTTCAGATCCGAAATCTCAAGATATTGCCGATTTAACAGGAAGTATCGATTTCTCGACGATCGCTGAATATGGTTCAGAATCGGATCCGCGAGCTTATCGCTTTGATGGGGAACTAAATAAAGCCAACCGTGGCTTAATGGAATTTCAAGAAATGTTAAAGTGCGACGAGAAATTTCTCTGGCATTTATTATCATTAACTCAAGAAGGTAACTTTAAGGCAGGTAGATTTGCACTTATTTCTGCAGATGAGTGTGCAGTGTAAGGATAAGACTAAATAGTAACATTAAATAATCAATTTGAAAGATGAATTAAATATTTTAGTATGAGAAAGGGCGCTATAAAAAAGGGTCCTATTTAATTTGTTTTGAGACAAAAAGTTTATACTTTTAATGAATGTCATCATTCGTTATTTTCTCTACTAAGTTCTAAATGTAGTTGCGTAGAAACTATTCGCAACTACATTTAGTTTTATAGATCGATTTAGGTAATTATGAAATTCAACCCTTTATGCAATGAAAATAAAAACTTTGTATAAATTTGTAGAAATTAACATTTTCGTAAGTTAAAATGTATATTAAGTTATAATGAACTTCATAATTCACTATTTTCGCTATTAAGTTCTAAATGTAGTTGCGTAGAAACCATTCGCAACTACATTTTAGATTGATATAGCTCGATTAAGGTAATTGAGAAATTCACACAATTGAGTAAGTATCAATTAAAGAAATTTAGTTTTAAAGTGATCGACTAATGACTACTAGGAGTAAATACATGAATAGATGGTTAAGTGTGCTTATTGATAAGGCTGGACTTTATTTTTTACATCGTAATCGAAGTATCTATACCCAATTTCAAAATGATAACGATTTGCATTCAATCTTGCACAATCAAAACCGAGATGCTTTTTATCAATTAAATGAAGTTCCTCACCTGTTGTTTGAACAGAAGGACTCAAAACAACTTTCCCCATATTCGTATCAATATGATAGTCCCATTCAAACTGGAGATAAAACAAATGATATTGCACAGGGAATTTGCTATTTAAATGAAAATCACGATCAAAGTGTCCATGTCATAATTGTGCATGGATGGCGATCAGATAGTTTAAATAAGTTTAAATCGATATTTTTAAAGCAGATGCAAAAAAAAGGCTATAACGTCTATTTTCCAACATTACCTTATCATTTTGAGCGAGCATCAGGAAGCCAATATAGCGGAGAATACATGATCAGTGCCAATGTGGAGAGAACGATAACTGCAATTAGACAAGCTGTTTTAGAAATTAGAGGACTAATTCAGTGGATAAAACAAACAAAGCGTGGAAAAGTTGTTCTAATTGGTGTCAGTTTAGGAGGCTATATTTCAAATTTAGTTAGCGTTTATGAAAAAGAGATTGATAGTCTGATTTCCGTAATGTACGCGAATAATCTTTCTTATGAAATTTGGAATACACCGATTGGAAAATACATTAAACAAGATTTACAGAAACATAACATTACATATGAACAATTACAGCAATATTGGTCAATCCTTCAAGCAGATGAGACACAATCATTAATTTCAACAGAAAAAATATTACTAATTAGTGGGAAATATGATCAATATGTCATGGACCAAGATACAAAAAACCTTTGGTTAGCATGGGGGAAACCAAAGCGTCTTCTCTACAATTGCGGACATGCAGGAATTGTCTTTAGTCAAAAACAAATTGCTAGAGATACGATAAACTTTATAGAGAATCTTACTACTAATGGAAGTGAATAAAGCATGTTGTTTTTATTTATTCTTTTGTTTGCACTAGGTTTAATAGTCATTGTATTTGATGCAAAAAAAGAAACAAATCGATGGGCGAGTATGACGGCTTTTGCTGGTAGTGCTGGAGGTCTTTCTGTCGTTATCGAAGACAATATAAGATTAAGTGTTGGAGCTACTACTAGTTTTATAAATCGGGAGTCTACTTGGTTGTTTACCGAGCATCTATTATCATTTATTTCACATTACGTCACGCCATATAGCTTTCTTGTTTTTTCAATTGTCTATTCAAACCGTTTAATTGGTACATGGAAAAAACATATAAAGATAATCTTACTTACTCCTATTCTCATTATGGCGATTTTTTTCCCGATTTACCCTCAACTAACTGTTCCATATGCCATTGCTAGCTTGTGGGTAACACCATATATTTTATGCGGGATTGCTTTGCTCGTATATGCGTTTATTCAAGAACAACATCGCTCAAAAAAACGTCAACACTTATTAGTTAACTTAGCTTTTATTCCGACTATAACATTCGGTTTAATGACAAATTATATTTTAAGAAGTCTCAATATAGAAGACCTTTGGCGCTATAATTATTGGATCGTTTTCTTTGCGACTATTGTTTTTATCATAGGTCTAATAGGTTATGGTTTTATGGGATTAAAACTTCAAGTACAACGCCAGGAATATTTAGTACCCGAAGTCAATTCAGGAACGGCTTTATTAAATTACGTAATAAAAAATGATATTAAAGCTATGATTGAAATAGAAGATTTGATAAAAGAATTAGAAAACCTAAAATCAAAAGATCTAAACTGTACGAATTGCAATTACCTTAGCCAATTAATTTTTAATTGGGCAGAAAGAGAACGAAAGAAGTTAGCTAGTGATATTCATGACTCTTTTCTTCAAGATATTATTATCGTAAAAAGAAAAATTGAAGAAGTAAAGCTGGTAACTTTGAAGGAACATCCTAATTTAGAAAATAAAGTAACAGAATTAGAAGAAGAGATTTTAGATATCGTGTTTAGTATGAGAGAGACATGCCAAGAATTAGCACCACCACATTTAGAAGAAACTAGTCTTGAAAATTCGTTAAAAGAGTTAGAAGAGAAATTTAAATTGCGTTGTAATAGTATTCTTACTATTACGGTTGTTGATAGTCCAAAACAGTTGTTAAACAGTGAATATAAACTAGTCGTTTACCGCATTGTTCAAGAATTATTAAATAACGCAATAAAACACTCAGAAGCTGCAGAAGTAACTATCTTCATTCAAATAAGTGAAACTGAGCTGAAATTATCCTACCAAGATAATGGAGTAGGCACTGATCTTAGTTTACTAAATACAGATCAAAAGAGAATAGGTTTAATAGGGATGGCAGGTCGAGTTCATAGTGTAGGAGGACAAATGAACTTTAATTCTAAACCAAATGAAGGCATGAACGTCGAAATAGATATCCCATTGAAAGTAAGTAACTTATGTTAGAAGGTGAAAAGTTTGATTAATATTCTTGTTGTAGACGATCACTCAATTGTTGGAGAAGGGACAAAAAGATTATTAGAGAGTGAAACGGATTTTCGTGTAGATTTTTTTGGATCTAGTTTAGAAACTATTGAGTTAATAAAAGCCAAAAACTACGATGTTTATTTACTAGATTTACATATGCCAGAAATAAGCGGTATCGCATTAACGAAAGAGATATTAAATGTTCACCGAGATGCGAAAGTTCTTATATTTACAGGCCATGATATTTTTTGTTATTTTAATTACTTGATCCAAAGTGGAGTTTCAGGAGTCCTAAGTAAAACAAGCTCAAAACAGCAACTCATTCGAACAATAAGAGGCGTTATCGATAACCAAGCTGTTATTCCATTAGAGTTATTACAGCAGTTGCGAAGAACAGAAAACAAAATATGTTTTGAGGGTGGAAATGAAATAAAATTAACTCAAAAAGAAGAGGCGATTTTATTGAAGGTAGCCGAAGGGGGGACAAATGAACAAATTGCCGAAGAATTGTTTTCAAGCAAAAGAAGTGTCGAAAGACATTTAACGAATATTTTTAAGAAGCTACATGTCAGTTCACGAGCTGAAGTTATTGCTAAAGGACGAAATTTAGGCTTGATACCAGATGTGTTGATTTGATAAAAGAGGATGCTCTCAATTTGAGGGCATCTTTTTACTATTAATAAGATCATAGTTTGATATTACTAGCATTCTCATTTGTCTAATGAAAATAAAACTAGTAACCGCCAAAACTAGGCGGTATCCCGCCGCATTTTGGCGGTTATTTTTTTATCCTTATATAGTAGAATAATTGGAAAGAGTTTGGAAACTGTATTCTACTAATTTAATTTTTGAGGTCAAAACATAGTATTTTAGGAAAGGAAATCACATGCTATTTTATAAAAAGTACCCTTGCGTAAAACAGCACGATGCATCTGATTGTGCTGCAGCGGTAGTATCAACTGTTTTACTTACATACAAACAAGAAACAACGATCATGAAAATAAGAGAAATTATTGGCACTGATGCATATGGAACAACTGTAAAGGGGATTGTAGAAGGACTTGAAAAGTTACACTTTAATGTAAAAGCTTTACGTACAACAACTGAAGAGATTACTAGAGATTTGACATTTCCAGCCATTGCCCAAATAAGAACAAAAGAAGGACTAAACCACTTTGTCGTTATTCATAAAGTAACAAAGTCAGAACAATTTATTATTGCAGACCCAGCTAAAGGTGTAGACAAGTATGAAAGAGAAGAGTTTGACAAGATGTTTACTGGAGTACTTGTGTTTATGATTCCTACTAGCCAGTTTGAAATGATGCGTATTAAAGACAAAGGAATGTTTGATTTGTTCCTTAAGTTGATACTACCGCAAAAAAAACTATTAGCAGTTATTATTCTGGCTTCTGTACTATTAACTGCTTTGGGGATTTTTTCGAGTTTCTTCTCAAAAATTGTGATGGATGAAATCATTCCCTACGAGCTTAAAAATAGTTTATATGTTTTTCTTATAGTCTTTTTTGTTGTCAGTCTCATGCAAAACTTGGTTTCTTATTTTAGGCAACATATTTTGTTGTTTTTATCAAGAAAAGTAGATATTCCGATTTTAATGGGTTATTACAATCATATTATTCGTTTACCTCACAATTTTTTTAGGTCGAGAAAAATTGGAGATATCATTACAAGATTTCAAGATGCAATGACGATAAAGGATATCTTTACAACAGTGTCAATTTCGCTCGGTCTAGACATTGCATTAGCACTTTTAAGCAGTTTATTGCTGTGGAATTTAAACCCAAGGCTATTTATGATTTTAATGGTTATGGTTTTCATTAATATTATACTTATTTATATTTTTAAGAAACCATACCGAAAAATCAATTATGAACAAATGGAAGCCGGAGCAATGCTTAATGCCCAGTTGATCGATTCCATAAGAAACATTGATACGGTCAAAGCACAAGGCGATGAAAAGGAACAGTTGGATAAATTGGAAAAGAGATTTGTTCACTCTTTAAAGATTGGCTATAAAGAAGGAGTCCTTCAAAACACACAAGGATTTGTTGCATCATTTATAGATTCAATTGGAAATATTTTAATGATTGGTGTTGGAGCTATATTTATTATTGATGGAGAAATGAGTATTGGAGATCTATTAGTATTTCAAACATTAAGTCAATTTTTTATTCAACCAGTTCAAAATTTAGTTGGACTACAAATCACTTTTCAAGAAGCACAAGTAGCTATGAATCGTTTAAGTGAATTGATGTCATTAGATCGTGAAGATATGGAAAGTGGAAATAAATTGACAGATGTAGACTTGAAAAAGGATATTCATATAAACGATATTACCTTTGCCTATGGATCTAGACCACCAGTGTTACGTGACTTTAGTTTACATATCCCACAAGGAGAAAAAATAGCACTTGTCGGAGAAAGTGGTGCAGGTAAAAGCACAATGGCGAAATTACTTTTGCATTTCATGAAGATCGAGAAGGGTGAAATTAAAATAGGAGAATATAGCATTTCAGATATTGATCTTCAGTATTTGAGAAGAAAGATTGCCTATATCCCTCAAAATATTGAATTGTTTACTGGAACGATTATTGACAACTTAAAGATAGGAAACCCTGATGCCAAATATGAAGAGATCATAAGTGCCTGTAAGCTATCTGGAGCCTCTGAGTTTATTGAAAAAATGCAAAATAGATATCATTCATACATAGAAGAAGGTGGAGGTAATCTTTCTGGAGGTGAAAAGCAACGATTAGCGATTGCTAGAGCATTAATAGCAAAGAGTGACTTTTACATTTTTGATGAAGCGACTTCAAACTTAGATTCTTTTAGTGAGAGAAAAATTCAAGAAGTTATTTTTGAAAAAATTCAAAACAAAACAACAATCATAATCGCACATCGGCTCTCTACCATACTGAAATGTGACAGAATTTTCTTTGTGGAGCAAGGAAAAGTTGTAGAAACCGGAACTCACGAAGAACTAATGGCAATGAAAGGGAAGTACTACGAACTTGTAAGAGCACAAGCAGACATTCGTTTAATGGGAAGTATCGACTGTGAAGAAAATGAAGTGGAAAAAGATAATGACGATGATGATGAGGTGATTTTATATGACTAAGATGGAAGTGAAAGAGAATAAGAAGCTTGTTTTGAAGCAAGTGTTAATAAAGCAACTTAAAAATATACAGTTAGATCAAATAGACGAGGAAGTAACTAAGTTTACGAATCAAATGCAACTGTTAAAGGTTCAAACATTTGGTCCGTTAATAACTAAGACTTCGGGAACGAACTTTCATGAAGACGGTAAAATAACAATGGATTACGAGTTGATGGTCCAAGCCCATGACTACAAACAGTATAAAAAGACTTTTCATACAAGCGAAAGGTTCGAATGCTCAAATTGTGTTTACCTTAGATACGAGGGGGCTCCTGAGAATATTCATTATGCAACTTCAAAACTAGATCTTTACTTTTTTGAAAATGAGCTTGCTTCAGATGGATCAACAATTAATGTTCATGTTTCCGAATCAACGGATAGAATTGTTGTTGATATCTTTAAACCGGTGTTGGAACTATGAAACTTTACACAAAAGAAGAACTGAAAGACGCTCGAATCTTTTTCGATAAATCACCACCACGATTTATGAGTGTATTCATTATCTTTCTATTAATCTTTTTAGTTGGAGCAATATTTATTGCTCATAGTGTGAAAAAGCCATATGTTGTTAAAGCACAAGGGATTGTGGCTGTTGAGGGGGCTACCTATATTGCCTCGAAAGGATATGGGGTAATTACAGAGATGCATGCAAACCCGGGTGATTATGTTCGAGAAGGTGACTTACTTCTAGTTATATCTTCTGGAAATGAAGGTATTCAAGCTACATTAGTAAAAGAACAGATCGATGATTTAACAGATACATTAAATGTAATGGATAAATATGTAAAGTCGTTAATCGATCAGAAAAATACATTGAGCCAGACTGGAAAAGAGCTTGAATATTATGGGAAAGTTAAATACTATCTTGATACAGTAAAGCAAGAAAAATTTGAAGGAAATAAGTCAAATATTGAAATAAATGAAAAAAAGAATGGGCTTTCTGAACTAGGTGAAGAAATAGATAAACTGCAATCTGAGCTTAATCAACTGAAGTCGAAAGATGATAGTGATCATTCCGAAAAAACTGAATTTGAGAATGAGTTAGAGATGAAACAATCGGAGAAAGAAAGATTATTAATAGAAATTGAACTACTCGAACAAAGGTTATCATCGTTAGTAGGTGCTGAAAATGAAGAGTCCATAAATAGTAGTTTACAAATAGAGTTAAATGAAAAAAAGAAAGAATTGGATAAGCTTGATGAAAAAATTGTTAAAGTAGAAGCGAAGTTAAATAATATATTTTTTAATAACGAGGAGTACATTTCTAAGAAAGCTGAAATAGAAAGCAATTTAGAATTAAAACAATCCGAGAAAAAGGGACTTGAAGAAGAAATCAAGCAATTAGAGCAACTGTTAGAAACACCGTACTCTCAGGCAACACAAACATTATATCAACTATTAAGTGAATTAGGTCAAAGTAGAAATCAATTAACTTCTAAAATAACAGAACTACAAGCAAATTTAGGAGCTTCTGAAGGACAAGATGCTATTCACTTTGTTAATGCAACACAATCTGGAGAGCTACATTATGTACTACCACTAGCTACAGGGATGTCCGTTCAACAAAATCAAATTCTTGGTGAGATAGCAAGTAATGGTGAAGACATTTATATTGATGCTTATATACAAGCTTCAGATAGAAGTAGGGTTGAAGTAGGGAAGAATGTTAAAGTATCCATCATTGGTGTTAATAATTACAGATTTGGAAGCCTCTCAGGAGTAGTAGATTTTATTGAACCTGGAACACTGCAAAATGAATCTTCTGACGGAGCAATGGTATATTACCGGGCAAGGGTTCGCTTAGAAGAGACTTCACTAAAAAGTAAATCAGGTGAAGTGATTGAATTAATACGCTCTATGCCAGTTGAGGCGAGAGTTGTGTATGAAGAAGAAACATATTTAGATTGGGTAATGAACTTACTCAATTTAAAAGCTAAGTGATATTAAGGCTGCCAAGCAGTTTTGATATAAATATCAAATTATATTAGGAGGAATAACAAATGGAAATGGTATTACCGAGAAATCATGTTGCAATTGAGCAAGAAGAGATGGTCTATTTGGATGGGGGGTTTTATGTAAGTAATAGTGCATTAAAGAGTATTGTACTAGCAGCTGGTATTAATCCTATGGGTGCTGTTTCAGCTGCAGTATTAGCATCAGCAATTAAAAAAGGTGGAACTGCAATAGGTGCAAGAATGGGTTTAGTTGGTGGACCTAAAGGTGCAGCTTTTGGTGCAATATTAGGATTTGCTGTATCTGGATGGGCGGCTACCACTGTCGCACATGCACTAATACAAGGTAAAGGTATAGGAGTTGATCTTAACTATACAAGCTGGGGCATACCATACAGTGTAAGTCTTAATGTAAGATAATGATAAACGGAGGGCGACTCTAAGGGATTATTTCCTTTGAGTTGCCTTCGAGAACTTATTTGTTTTCTATAGTTTTTAATTGACCTTAAAATAATATGGTAGTTCGATATTTAAATTAGGAAAGGGAAAATTACACTCATGGATAAAAAACTAAAAAATTTAATGTTCTTTAACTTGCTTTTTTACATTAATAACTTTCTTGTAATATTTCTTGCAAACTACTATGGACTAAAGGATATTGCAGCATTATGGTTTTTTACACCTGTTATTTTAATCTTGTTTACTACCTCTATCATAGAAAGTTCTATCTCAGGTTTCGTAAAAAAACTTTCCTTTTTGGACTTTGGTTTAAGAGTGATCGCATTATTAGTTAATTTTATTGCTATTAGCGGGATGATCGAACTTTCGTTTACTTTTTTAATTGGAATTGGAATCATTTTTTTTGCATTTAATATTTCCTTAGAATGGATAATCTATAAACAATTAGACCAGCATGAAAAATTAAAAGAAGATTTGCTAACAAAGAAAGAAATAAAAGATCTGGTAGAAGATTACTCTAATACCAAATCTATCTTAAAAGATAAATCTCCTATAGAAAAAGAAGAAATTCAAATTGCTTATCAATCAACTATATTAGTTGGATACTCCTATGCAATGATTTTTTTACTCGTAGCAGGGGGAACCTTTGCATTTGAGTTTTTTGGGGAGCAAAATAGAATCATCGTATTAATGATAGCTTTTCTAATATTAGGTGTTTACTTTTACATAACAATTCGAAAACTGGATTACTTTTATAAAGGCAGTGGTAAAGGGAAAAAAATTAATTTAAGAGATAACCTTACATTTATCATTGGATTATCCATTATTTATATATTACAGGGGTATATTCATATTGGGACAGGAACATTTAATTTCTTAGGTATCTTCCTTGCTATCATATTCTTCCTTCCAACTATAAAAACAAATCAATTGATTAGAGATAATTTTCATGAAGTCAACAAGAAGTATATTAAACAATAGTTTCTACGTATGCCCGAATTACAAAAAATAGCGCACCTCTCCGGTACGCATGACGAATAGCCGTATATCACAATTTTTTTATCGAATATACGGCATATTTATTATTCACACATGCTTCTTGGATCATTTTGGACCAGGGAATGTACTGATTTAAAATTTCAGGGTTTTGATGGATACTCATATTCGGTAGATCCATCAGAAGTTTCTTTATGTATTCATAGAAGTCAACACCGTTACTTTTGGCGGTTTCTGCGATACTTAAACAGATGGCGTTTGCTTTGGCACCAGGCTCACTGACTGAAAAGAGCCAGTTTTTTCTCCCTAGAACATTGGGGCGAATTGCGTTTTTAGCTGGATTATTATCAATTTCAAAAGTATACTTCACTGTGACACCCCATTCATTACTTAAAAAGTATTCTAATTTTTTATAATGAAATGATGTTGAAATACTTATTTGATAAGCATATTTATATAAATAGATTAATTGAGCTTAATAATATAATACATTAGCCTTATGACTGAAGGGGTGAAAGGGATGGGGAAAAAAAGAATAATAATTGTTTTCGTTGCAGTTTTGTTCAGCTTAATTATCAGTAGTATTTTTAAAAATATTACTGCAGTTCATAATTTTTTTATTGCTTTTACCGTTGCTATACTGGTAAGTATTTTAATTAAATATAACTTTAATTCGCCCAAATAGTAAAGGAGTTAAGTAGAGCGTTGGAGTGTGTTTGGCATTTATTTCCGAAATAACAGGTACTGTTCGATAGTTTTATTAAGTTAAAACCGTAATATTTCTTTTATATACTAATAAGAGCTGTAGATAGGGTTCATGGTTATACTATTAAAGTATGTTATTAACCTTTATCTATGGCTTTTATCAATGAGGTTAGGATAATCGGAGGAATGTCAATGGAAAATAAAAGATCAAGATTAATATGGGTTAGTTGTATTTGGACATTGGTTTACGGATATTTAATAGGACAAGCCGACGACTTAGAGGGTGGGATGGCTATCTTTTTAGTCCTTGCTGTGTGGCCACTGTTTTTTATTGCCCAAGTAATTTTATATGCTATGTTTAAAGACTATAATAATCACAAATGGTACGTTTTTCTTTTTCTCATAAAATCATTCCTTTTTCTTATTCAACCTCTACTCATGGAGTATATAAGAAGTCATGCAATTTTTGTTTTATCCGTTATAGCAGTGTTTTTCATAGACTTTCATATTATGAAACTAAAAAATAAAATTGACCTAAAAAATGTTAAGCTAACGGATTTTGAAATGAATGAGGTCTCCCAACAATTTAAACAAAGCTGGACACTTATGGGTTCAGTGGTTATTCTGTTTGCTTCATATATTCAGTTCACAGAGAATAATTTTTCAGCTATTCTTGCTTTTAGCCTACTTTATTATTTTTTCGTCCTTGGCAAACAAAAAGAAAAGGGAAAACTGGCTTCTATTCAAATTTTAGGCGTTATTTTAGTATGGTCTCTGACTTTACTTAACTGGTCGGAGTTTATAAGAGATCCTCTGCTTATTATCCTTTTAACGCTAATCTACTTTTTCAAAAAAAGAATTATAAAGACTAACGAGTTTAAGCCGAAGTATTAAAGAGGGTCTGTGCGACATCTTTCCTAACAGAGGGGAATAACTTTAGTTTACATAAGCAAGTTTAAAACTTTAGTAAAGCCGCGTATAAATTTGACTGCTGGCATTACTAAAGATTTTTCAGATTTACAACCGCCAAATTCGGCGTTAAACCGCCAAAAAATGTCGGTTCGAAAATGGAGATTTTATCGTATGATTAATGATAGCTTTATGAACTTATTTTATTATAATCATATGTTTGAGAGGGTGGAGTAAATGTCAGAGTTACATGAGAAAAGTGAAGAAATTAGCGTAAAACCAGGAAAGCCTTCGGTATTTGGAGTGCTCCTAAATCCGAGTGAGCAGTTTGATAAACTGAAAGCTAATCCGCTAGTGTTAGTACCGTTATTGTTAGTAACAGTGCTATACACAATTGCAATGGGAATTACCGCTTTTGGAATGGATAGTACGTGGTTACTCGCTCAACTTGGTCCAGAGGAAGTTGAGATTTTTGCTGAATTGGAAATGTTCATGCGGATTACGATGCTAATAACCGGGTTATTCATGCCAGTATTTGGTGCCCTCATTTTTGCTGTTATTTACATTATCATTGCAAAAATTAGTAAGAGTGTTGTTACTTTTAAGCAGTTATTTTCGTTAGCAGTATTTGTATCTGTGATTGGTGGAGTAGGTGTTTTATTTAATGCGATCATGACGACATTACTAGGAACGAATCCGGATATCCCATTTACTAGTTTAGCAATTTTATTTGATACAGAAAATGTAAATTCATTATTCCTTAGTATTGAAGTATTCTCGATTTGGCAACTAATTGTTACGGTGATCGGATTAAGAAAAGTAGCTAATTTCAGTGCTGCGTTAGCATGGATTGTAACAATTGTATTTTATTTCTTTAGTATCTTTTTAGCGTTGCTAATCGGCTAAGAGATAAGTGGAATAGGGCTTGCGCAAGTGACGTTGCGTTAAGCCTTTTATTACTATTAGAAGCTATAAAATTATAGTGATAATAGATTTAGATAGATTTAGAAAAACTAAGGTTTGAAGATTAAAGGAATTAGTAAAAAGACTTACCATAGAAAAGGAGCTCTTATGGAAAAGAAGAAAAAATGGATCATCGTAGGTGTAATATTTTTAATTGGGGTTATGACAACGGTAGGAGTTGCCCGTTCTTTAGAAGAAACGCTTTATGTGGTAGAAATTGTTAGTCCAGAGCAGACAACTCTAGCATCAGAAGTGATGTTGCCAGGAACTCTTTATGTTAAAAATGAACAGTTCGTATATTACTCTCCTGAAATAGGACAAGGATATGAGCTGTTAGTTGAAGAAGGAGATTTAGTAGAGAAGGGTACACCACTTATTAAATATAATAGTCAACATTTAGAAATTGAAAAGGAGCAATATGCGTTATCGAAAGAGGCAATTGATTTACGGTTGTCTGAAATAAAAAGACAGGAAGACGACGTAAAAAAGCAAAAAGCTGAACTTAACAAAAAGAAAGAAGACTTAAAGAAAAGAGAATCAGAGTTAAGTAAAGAAATCGGAAAAGAAGAAGCAAAAGCAATGACGGAAGTAGAAAACCAACAAATTGAAGCAGAACAACGACAAATTGCAATGCAAGAACAGCAATTAGCGTATGAAAGAAAATTAGTAGACTTAGAGCTGAAGCAGCATCAATTGCAAAAAAGAGTCCTAAATTCAAACGAAGACCACTTAACGATTTTAAGTAATATAGAAGGTGAAGTCATCATTGTAAATAAAACTGCGGAAACCTCATCTTTTGATGGCACTCGACTGATTTTACATATCGTAAATAAAGAAAACTTTATTGTAAGAGCAAATTTATCTGAATATGACTCGTTAGTGGTGAAAGAAGGACAACAAGTAAAGATTCAATCTGATGCACTTTATGATGAAGAGTGGATAGGAACTGTACAATATGTCGCATTTTCACCTCTAAAAGATGAATTTTCCGTGCAGTATCCGATTACTGTTCAAATTTATTCAAAAAATATTGAAAAGCTTAGACCAGGATTACAAATGATTTTACAAATTACGACTGAAGAAAAAAGTGCAATGGCAATCCCGCTGTCAGCAGTTATTCAACAGGGCGGCACCAACTATGTTTTTGTAGTGGAGGATAATGTTGCGAGAAAGAAAGAGGTTGAGCTTGGGATTACGACCGGGGATGATATAGAAGTGATCAAAGGTCTATTGAAAGACGAGGCCATAATTAAAGAACCATTACCACAGCTCGCCGATGGAATGGAAGTGACTGTTGTTGATTAATCTACAATCAGTGTCAAAATCGTATCGATTAGGTGCAGAAAATATCGATGTGTTAAAAAATATTTCACTTCAAGTTAATCAAGGTGAATTTCTGGCAATTATGGGGCCTTCTGGCTCTGGGAAATCAACGTTAATGAATATTATCGGTTGTTTAGACCAACCAACAACGGGAACATATCAATTCGAAGGAAATGATATTACAGCCTATAACGACATTGAATTATCAAACATTAGAAATAAATATATTGGCTTTGTTTTTCAACAGTTTCAGTTACTTCCTAGATTAACAGCATTAAAAAATGTAGAGCTACCAATGATTTATGCAGGAATTAGTAAGAAGGAAAGAAAAGAAATGGCTTTACATGCTTTAAAAAAAGTTGGATTAGCAGATAGAGTTGAACATCTTCCAAATGAGTTATCAGGTGGTCAAAAGCAACGTGTAGCAATTGCTAGAGCATTAGTCAATAACCCTAGGATGATCTTAGCAGATGAACCAACAGGAGCACTTGATACGAAAACGAGTTCAGCGATTATGGAATTGTTAACTCAATTAAACAAAGAAGGTACAACCATTCTTATTGTTACACATGAGCCAGAAGTAGCTCAGTTTACTCGTAAAACGATTATTGTTCGTGATGGCGAGATTGTAAAAGAAAGAATTGAAGGAAAGGAACATCTTGAGTATGAGTATAGCTGAAAATATACTGATGGCCTTGCAATCAATCCGTGCCCATAAGTTGCGATCGATTTTAACGATGTTAGGAGTCATTATTGGGGTAGCGGCAGTGATCATTGTTGTTGCCATTGGGCAAGGCGGAGAACAAATGCTAAAATCAGAACTAACTGGCGCGGGCAATACGCTAGAAGTTTACTATATTCCTTCGGATGAAGAAATGCGAGCAAACCCGAACTTTAATTTTCAATCGGCATTTTCATATTCAGATATCCGCGCACTAGAAGACATTCCAGAGGTAAAACGTGTCGTTGCGACTAGTTCGGAATATGGTACGGTAAGATACCAAACTGATAGTGCAGAAGCTGCGATCATCGGGATAAATGATGCGTATTTGCATATTCATCAGTTATCACTTGCAGAAGGATTATCTTTTACTACTTCAGATTTTTTAGGTGGGCGCAGAACTGCATTAATTTCTCATGCTTTAAAAGAGGAGCTTTTTGAAGAAAAAAATGCGATCGGTGAAATTATCCGAATTGGTCATCAACCTGTTGAAATTATCGGTGTGTTGGAGAGACCAACTGGACTTTTTGCATTCGGGTCAATGGATGTATTTATCCCTTGGATGACTTGGAGAAACATTTACATGAGAAATGATATTAGTCAAGTTTCACTCCAAGCGAATAGCTTAGAAGAACTTCAAATTGCAGGTGAGAAAGCTGTTAACCTATTAAATAGTTTAAATAATAAGGAAGATTCATATCAAGTATTAAATATGGAAGAAATAGCTGAGGCGATTGGTCAGATAACGCGAATCATGACAATGATTATTGGTGGGATTGCTGGTATTTCTCTTTTTGTCGGAGGAATTGGTGTAATGAATATTATGCTAGTTTCAGTAACAGAGAGAACGAGAGAGATCGGAATTCGAAAGGCGCTAGGGGCTACACGTAGACAAATACTATTACAGTTTATAATTGAATCAATTATCTTAACATTAATTGGTGGAGTCGTCGGAATTTTTCTAGGGGCAGGAATTGCCTCATTAGTATCATTAATCGCAGGCTGGCCATCATTAATCTCATTACCAGTCATTATCGGTGGAGTAATATTTTCAATGTTAATCGGGATCATTTTTGGTTTTATCCCTGCAAATAAAGCTTCTAAGCTTAATCCGATTGATGCTTTAAGGTATGAATAAAGATGCTAGCCAAAACTTATTCCTATATCAAATTAAATTAAATTAATAGAAACATTACGTTAAGAGCCTTCCGCAAACAGAAGGCTTTAACGTTTTCGGCTTCCGTCTATTATAAAGGGAGAGGGTATTTTTGGAAATACATATAATATTATCAATATTAGCAGCAGTTTTTAAAGTGTTTGCAGCACTCCAGATTTATCAGTTAATGAAACGATTTAAAAAACTTAAAATTGGAGACCCGCTTTCAACTGAATTTGCAGCTGAAGGAAGTAAAAGAATAAATACGTTTATCTTACTATTGGGTGTAGGAGCTATTTTAGGTATCATCGCGATTTTCTTAAGACCTTATTAATCTACTATAAAAAGGCTGAATCGAATTTAACTAAAACAAGCCCAACAAAACCTATATTCAAAATTCTTTTTTCTATGAAAACTAGGATTTGTCCTGTGTTTATCAAAGTAACGGAAAATACATGAGAATAGTAATAAACGATAAGGTGGTTATGAAAGAAAGGTGTATTTATATGTATGACAAATTTGAACGGTTAAAGTTTTATCAAAAATTGATATGTATTATTTATTTTGCTGGATTAATTTATATGTTAGGAGTTATTGAATTGTAATGTTAACAATTTTTTATACATTACTATACATTGTGTGTGCTCACATTATAGGCATGCAGGATTATTTTTTATTTGGGATCATAATGATTCTTACCTATATCAGGGTGGTAAAAGGATTACGTATTCATCCCTTTTATTTTATTGAGTTTTTCTATCGAAAATTTACGAGAAATAATTTATTAGAACTATTAGCTGCTAGTCTTCTGATTCTTTATTATTACGTATTCAAGGGATATATTAATAGCTTTCCTGAGATAGTTACGTTTCCTTTTATGACAATCTTTTTTTATAGTACGTTCTTTATTGATTTAGAGGAAGCGAATATAAAAAAAGTAAAAAAGGAAATAGACTCAAAAGTATCTAATTTCAAATAAAAAGAAAGAAGGCGGCTTGTTAACTCAAGCGCTAAAAAGAGGTTGAAAGCAATTTGAGCGTAAGAATTCACTGTTACGCTAACATTCTTACGCTCAAAATGTGTTATTTAGTGGCAATTATTGTAAACAGTTAACACTTGGACGTATTATAAGCTTAAACTTGGCAGGCTTACGCCCACGTCCCTTTTCAATCACATGCAGCTCAGCATATTCAATTAATTCTCTTAACAGTTCGTTTTTCTTCTCATTAGTGTGTAGGTGGTTGTAAACATCAATAATAGTTACAATTTTTATTTTAAAGTCATTTAGATTAAGTGAATCGTCACTAGTCGCTGCCTTTTCTTTTAGCAATTCATCAATGAGGTGTGAAATCCCATTTAATTGGTCTTTAAATTCATGGTCTTTTTGCTGATATATATTGTCTTCGATATTTCCTTCTAAGTATTTATCTAACAAGAAAGAGCGTTTCTTTCGAATAAGTTCCTTTTGTTTCTCTAAATTAATGTATTCGTGTTCGCTGAAGGTATTGTTTTTCTGGTTTTCCCTCATGACCTGATTGTCAATTTCCTTTCTTAGCTCGTGCTCATTGATAGTCGATAATTGCTTTAAATATTCCAAAATGGCATTTACTACATCATCATATTTAACATACACACTACATGGGATGCATGAAATGAACTCTCGCTTGTAGTAACTAGTTGACCCGTCTTGTTTTTTGTATTTTGCATTAGAAGTATTTTTTAGCAATTTTCTCTTGCAATGTGGGCATGTAATAATCCCTGCAAGAATACCAGGAGAAAAATCAGTCCTTACAGGATGCATTTTCTTTTGGTTCTTTAATTTTTCATGAGCTTTTTCAAAGATAGATATATCAATAATTGGTTTATGAGCATTAGGAACGATGATATGTTCTTCTGCAGGAAGATCGACAACTTTTCCGTCTATTCTTTTTGTTGTTCGAAAACGAACAGTACCAATATAAACTTCATTTGAAAGAAGACGCCTGATCACAATTTGCTTCCAATCCTGTTTACCAGTAGCTGTTAGGATTCCTTTCTTTTTTAATCTAGAACAGATTGCTTGCAGACCGATATCTTCTTCCGTGTACCAATGAAAGATTGTGTGAACAACACTGGCTTGATTAGGCTCAGGTTCTAATTTTTGAGTTCTGTCATTATATTTATAGCCATACGGAATCCCAGCTCCACCAGTCATCCATTTCCCTTCACGAGCATAGTTATGTCTAGCATTCGTGAGACGTTTTTTAATCAATTCGAATTCTTCTCTGTATAAAAACATTTCAAAACGCATTTGTTGTAAGTCGGATGAGTTTAATGGATTATAAATTTTATTTGGAGTAATGATGAGAATATTGAACTTCTGGATCATTTTATAGATACGACCAGCATCCTCAAAGTCACCACGTCCCATTCGGCTAAAGTCTTTTACACAAATCGCATCCACTTTATTGTTTTCAATGTCAAATATAATACTTTTGAAAATTTCTCTAGAAGAAATAGTATCTCCACTTCCTATTTCTTCACGAACCTCATAAAAAAAATCATACTTAGCCAACTCTTTAATCATAAGCTGCCTTTGTTCATGGAGGGTATCAATACCCAGTTTTTTTTCTCGTTCTTCATCTTGCCTGGAACGTCTAAGATAGCAAATAGCATGATTTACCTTTCTAGGTAGCTCCATAAAAAGATCTCCATTTCCTAACTAAGTAATGAGTATGATTAACTACTAGTCTTATATCATTATGAAAATACAGCTTGGACTACGACTTAAATAAATTGCTCATAAACCCTTATTTTCTTTAATACATTTTTTAAAAGAGAATTAGGAGGGATGTTCTTGAAGAAGGTTAATGACATTTCAAAAACAATTGAAGTGAAAAACGGTTCTCTTGAAATTATTCAGCCACAATATGAGGTTATATGTATGTATGATCCAACGTTTTATAAATTTTTAGCTAAGCTTTTGATTGAAGATAAAAAAATGCAACTAAAAAAATGAGGCCACCTTTTTAGAGAGAGGGTCTCATTTTTAGAGTATGTTAAAAAAATGGTCTGTAGTAAAATGAAATAGAAATGAGACAAATGTGGTGGCTTTTGGATGTTTGTCTTTGCTGGAAATAATGTAAGCACTCCCTAGTTATATTTTTACCTAGTGAGTGCTTTTGTTAATATATATTTAACTTAGTGGAAAAAGTTCTTATAACTATGCGATTTTTTTGCTTGTATCATTTTCTGCAGATGAGATGATTGTCGCTCATACAAATGAAGCTGAGTATAAGTCGTTTATTTCAAATAAGAAAAATGAAGCACTTCATTCAAGAATTATCGTTATGCCAATTCCGTATAACCTTCGTGTTTCTGAGGAGGAAAAAATCTACCGCAAAATGATTAAAGACAGTGACATTGCCGATGTTCATATTGCCCCACATGCCTTAAAGGTAGCAGCGATCTTTACGATTTTAACGAGATTAAAAGAATCAAAGAAGCAAGGAATTGATATCCTCAAAAAGATGAAGCTTTATGATGGTCAAACCGTTGAGGGCTATAATTCTCAAGATGTAGAGGAAATGAAGAAAGAATTTCAGGACGAAGGCATGACAGGAATCGACCCTCGTTATGTCATAAATCGTATTTCCTCGGCAATAATTCGCAAAGAATTAACGTCAATTAATGCGTTAGACGTGCTACGTTCGATAAAAGAAGGGCTTGACCAACATGCCTCGATTTCGAAAGAGGATCGCGAACGTTATATTAATTTCATCTCAGTCGCAAGGAAAGAGTATGATGAAATTGCGAAAAAAGAAGTTCAAAAAGCATTTGTTTACTCGTATGAAGAGTCAGCGAAAACACTTATGGATAATTATTTAGATAACGTCGAAGCCTATTGCAACAAAAATAAGCTTCGTGATCCATTAACTGGTGAAGAAATGAGTCCAGATGAAAAATTAATGCGTTCAATTGAAGAACAAATTGGTATTTCTGAAAATGCGAAAAAGGCGTTCCGAGAGGAAATATTAATCAGAATTTCAGCTTATGCGCGTAAAGGGAAGCGATTTGATTACAATTCACATGAACGTCTCAGAGAAGCGATCCAAAAGAAACTATTCTCTGATCTGAAAGACATTGTGAAGATTACGACATCAGCAAAGACACCAGACGAAAATCAGCTTAAGAAGGTGAACGAAGTCATTGCAAGACTAATTGATGAGCATGGTTATAATTCAGTTTCAGCAAATGAATTGCTTCGTTATGTAGGTAGTTTGTTAAATAGATAAATTACAAAGAGAGTGTTCCGTAAGTGATATCTCACCTTGGTAAGGTACGACATATAGTGTTTATTTTTAAGTGGAACACTATATGTTATGTCCTGAGGTGACTGTTACTTCGTTCGGGACACTTTTTTTGTTTTAAGGGTGTATGTTATCGGGTGAGTTGGTTGGTTCTTTGAATAATCATAAACAATGTTTTTTCAAAGCCATCATTAATGGTATAAATAGGCTATAATGGAAGAAGTAAAGGGGAGGGGATATATAATGTTCAATAAAATATTATTAGCTGCAGACGGTTCACAACATGCATTAAGAGCAGGTGAAAGAGCAGTAGCAATAGCTAAAACAAATCCTAACAGTGAGATCCATATCGTTTACGTTATTGATGGTTCAACCTCTAAAGCTGATGTCTTAAGTAATAACGGGTCAGAAGCGATTAGACAAAAAAGGAAAGAAAAGCTTAAGCCAATTGAAGATATGCTAATAAAAGAAGACATTACCCATCAATTTCAGTTAATCCACGGCGAGCCTGGACCGGCGATCGTCAAGTATGCAAATGAGGGTAAGTTTGATTTAGTCGTCATTGGTAGTCGCGGACTAAACACGTTACAGGAAATGGTGTTAGGTAGTGTGAGTCATAAAGTTGCAAAACGAGTTCAGTCACCAGTTATGATTGTAAAATAAGAAAAAAAGGTGCCAGGCACCACAGATGAAACTGTGGTGTTGGCACCTTTTTTTTTTTTTTGAAATTGTGAAAACTTTTTGAATATTTTCCAGAAATATCGTTTAAAATAATAAAAAGTGGAAAAAATGAGCATATTGTTTGTTTGCTTAAAAATATGATGCTAAATTTAAATTAGAATAATTACAAAGTGGGGGGTGACCCAATTGGAAGTTAACACACAGATTGATAATAATGAAAGAAAGCAACGAATTAAAAAAGAAGTGATAAGTTGGGTGAAAACCCTAGTGGTAGTGCTAGTTTTAGTCGTAGCTATCCGAGCATTTCTGTTTACGAATTACATTGTTTATGGGTCTTCAATGATGCCTACCATTGCCGATCGTGAAAGAGTCATTATTAATAAAATAGGTTATGACGTCGGTTTACCACAGCGGTTTGACATGATTGTTTTTCACGCAACTGAGACAACAGATTATATAAAAAGAATTATTGGTCTTCCAGGAGATACAATTGAGTTTAAAGAAGACAATCTTTATATTAATGGAGAGTTAATTGAAGAAACTTATTTAAATGACATTAAAGCAAAATATAAACGACGCCCATATACGGATGATTTTACTTTAGAATGGTTAACAGGTGAAACGCATGTACCTGAAGGTCATATTTTTGTTTTAGGTGATAATCGTCCTAACAGTATTGATAGTCGCCAAATTGGCTTTATCCCCTTGGAGAAGATTGTTGGTAAAGCAGACATTGCTTATTGGCCGATTAGAGCTTTTCGTAAACTCAAATGAGTTGACTGTTATTGTGTGGTCTTTACTACTTATAAAAAAACTAAGGCTTCTGCTAGACTAGCGGAAGCCTTAGTTTTTTTTTGATTAAAGGTCAGTCCAAATTTTCCGTTTTTTTGCTATCTTTATTTTTCTCTTTGTAAGAAGCATGTCCAAAAACGAAATTGCTAAAATGTAAGAATTTTTTGTCAACTCTAACTACTCTATGCATAGGATAGAGTAAATAAAATATTTTTCTCTTCAGTTAGGGTAGAAGATCTCACATCACATATTCGTCGAATTATTTATATGCGAGTAAATTCAAAAAAGTGATTAAAATTAAAAATATTTTTTATTGAATTTCATAACTCATTATTTTCGCTATTAAGTTCTAAATGTAATTTCGTAGAAACCATTGGCAACTACATTTAGAATGATATAGCTCGATAAAGGTAATTATGAAATTCACTCAAAAAACAATGTTTATTAACTATTACTGGAAATTTCTTCTTGTAACTGTTTTTGTGGAAAACGAATAAAACAATAAGAGGAGGGGATTACGGATGAAAGGCAGTAACGACAAAAATTATGTTGTCTCTCAAGAAAATTGGACCCTCCACCGTAAGGGCTATCAGGATCAACAGAGACATCAAGAAAAAGTCCAAGATGCAATTAAAAGCAATTTGCCAGACCTTGTCAGTGAAGAAAATATTATTATGTCCAACGGCCGTGACGTTATAAAAATCCCGATCAGGTCTCTAGATGAATATAAAATTAAATACAATTACGATAAAAACAAGCACGTTGGTCAAGGGAACGGCGATAGTGAGGTTGGTGATGTAGTCGCACGAGATGGAAATGCCGATCAACAAGGACCTGGGAAAGGTCAAGGCGCAGGTGATAAGGCAGGGGAAGACTATTACGAAGCTGAAGTATCAATCCTTGAACTTGAAAACATGCTTTTTGGAGAATTAGAGCTTCCTAACCTTAAGCAAAAAGAACAAGATAATATCATCGTTGAGGATATTGAGTTTAACGATATTCGAAAAAAAGGACTTATGGGAAATGTTGATAAAAAGCGCACGATCCTGACAGCCTTAAAACGAAATGCGATGGTAGGGAAGCCGCAAATCGCACCAATTCATAACGATGACTTACGCTTTAAAACATGGAGCGAAATCGTCAAACCAGAGTCAAAAGCAGTCGTATTAGCAATGATGGACACTTCAGGATCGATGGGTAAATGGGAAAAGTATATGGCTCGATCATTCTTCTTCTGGATGGCCCGCTTCCTTCGAACAAAATACGAGACTGTCGACATTGAATTTATTGCCCACCACACAGAAGCAAAAGTCGTTAGCGAAGAAGATTTCTTCTCAAAAGGCGAAAGCGGCGGAACGATATGTTCAAGCGCCTACCGAAAAGCACTAGAGCTAATCAATGCAAAATATGAACCATCCCGTTACAACATCTACCCATTCCACTTTTCCGATGGCGACAACCTAACCTCCGATAACGCCCGCTGCCTAAAGCTCGTTAACGAGCTAATGGAAGTGTCCAGCATGTTTGGGTATGGTGAGGTGAACCAATACAACCGCCACAGTACACTCATGAACGCCTACAAAAACATCAGCGACGAACGTTTCCGCCACTATATCTTAAAAGAAAAAAGCGACGTGTATCGAGCGTTGAAGAGCTTCTTTAAGAAGGAGGAAGGGACGTTGGTATAATAAAGAGAAATCCTCGTTATCAGTTCAATGAATTGTGGCGAGGATTTTTTTTACCAAATTTATGCCCTAATTTACGATGTTTAAACCTAATCAATCCATTAGGCATAATGGAAACAAGAGGTGGAATAGAGAATGAAGAATTTTTTACTTGTCGAGGACGAACAGATTTTGCTAAGAATATCGCTTTCTTCTTAGAACGAGAGGGGTATCATGTAGATGTAGCATATGATGGAGAAGCGGGCTGGATATCTTATACATCAAATGGATATGATCTGATTTTATTAGATTGGACATTACCAAAAAAAGATGGTTTAGAACTTTGCAAACAAATACGTAAAGAATTAAATGTTCCCATAATTATGATTACTGCCAAAGGTGAAACCTTAGATAAGATAATTGGCTTAGAACTTGGTGCAGATGATTATATTGTTAAACCGTTCGGTCAACGAGAATTATTGGCAAGACTTATGTTTGCATGGACTGGATAACCTAGTATCCAATGCGATTCGCTATTCTTCCAAAGAACAATCCGTGAAAATTAATATAAAGAGCGAAAAAGAGCAAACCAAGGTTAGTGTTTGTGACAAAGGAATCGGAATTTCACCTGAAGATGAGTATATTAAAAGTAATCTATAGTAAGCGACAATAACAGTATTAAGCTATAACTAAAAAAATAAAATTTACAAGGAGGATACAATGATAAAAAAAGTATTTATTCTTATGGTGATCATGATAGCTAGTTTTGTGATTTTTACCGCTTGTGCTCAAGATGATACAACCAATCAACCAGTGGATGATCAAGAAGGTGATATTGAACAAGATGTTCAACCTGCTGATGAAACTAATTTATCTCCCACACCAGAGGAAATGAATGAAACACATACAGTTGTACTTTACTTCTCTGACAATGACTTAACAGCTACTTATCGTATTAATAAAGATGTATTCGTAAGAAATAAAGATCATCTAGCCAAAGCTGCTTTAGAAGCTTGGATCGACGGACCTGAACATGAAGAATTAACAGGATTAGTTAATACAAATGTAATTGTCGAATATGTTGAAGAACTTGATGGAATTGCCAATGTAAGTTTTTCGAAGGAGATTCAAGGAATTAACCTTGGTTCAAGCGGTGAATTAATGTTTGCTGAACAGATTGCCATGATACTACAGCAATTCGGATTTGATAGAACTCAAATTTTAGTGGAAGGGAGAGTTGGTGAAACATTGCTTGGACATCTTTATACCGGTGAACCAATCATAGCAAACGACCCGGAAAGTTATCTATGGGTTGAAGAAAAAGATTCGCGTGAAATTGTTTTGCAAAATGTTGCTTTCCGAATTTTTGAACCATATCCAAATTCTGAAGTGAAAGACCAAATAGTTGTGAGAGGATTAGCCCGAGTTTATGAAGGGACTTTATTATATGAATTTGAAGATGGACACTTTATTTTGGATGAAGGGTTCACAACAGCTACTGAAGGTGCTCCTGGATGGGGAGAATTTGAGATAATCATTGAACTTGATGAATTTGCTAATTATTCAGGTAGAGTGATCCTCTTTGAAGAAAGTGCCAAAGACGGTTCTAGAATTAATGAATTAAAAATTCCTGTAAATGTTATCAATTAAATCTACCGAAAGCTCATGTTTTCCTAGGATTTAAATGACATAAAATGATGCAGACAGTAGTTGATAAATTAGTATGGTGAGGTAGATGAATTTGAACAATAAGACAAAAATGAATGGATATCATTAAATATTTGTTATGAAATTCACACAGGTACATCCGGGCTAACTATACCAATACAACCGCCACAGTACACTCATGAACGCCTACAAAAACATCAGCGACGAACGTTTCCGCCATTATATTTTAAAAGAAAAAAGCGACGTGTACCGAGCGTTGAAGAGTTTCTTTAAGAAGGAAGAGGGAACATTAGTTTTAAAAAAGGAAAATCCTTACTGACAGTAGAATACTAGCAGTAAGGATTTTTTTTATTCAAAATCTTACACTACTAATAGATATTCATGTCATATAGAGATTATGTGATATAGTTGGAGTAGTTACAAGGAAATCAGGTGCTAATCATGGAAAACCTCCTTATTAATATACTTTTCGTTCTATTACCGATCTTACTCTTCCAAATATTTTACATTGATGCTAGTAATAAGCACAAAAACATTATTCTAGCAACCGTTTTTAGTATTTCAATCTATATGTGTATGAACTTTCCTATTACAAATTATGAAGGGCACATATTTGACTTAAGATATATCCCATTTGTTTTAGGAGCCCTTTATGGTGGGAGGAAAATTGCAATTTCGCTTTATTTAGTAATATTGGCTTACCGTTTTTATATAGGTGGCGCAGGTTTTTATATTGCCTTCGTCGATAGTTCTTTGCTATTGATCATTCTAGTATTTTTACTAGTCCCCAAATACCAACTGTATTCTCTCAAATCAAAGATTATTAGTACTATGACTTTGCTTGGACTAGTTGCGATTGTTAGTTTAGTCATTTGCCATACAATTTTTGGGTTTATTCTTCACGGACCAATTGTCTTATTATCTTACTTTGTTATCGCACAGGCATTAACAATGGGGGTAACGGTTTATTTTCTAGAGTTCTTAATTACGATGAACACAATGAAAAAGCAATTATACCAAAACGAAAAATTAAAAAGCCTTAGTGAAATGGCTGCAAGTATCTCTCATGAAGTTCGCAATCCGTTAACTGTAACGCGGGGGTTTATCCAACTGCTTAGAAGCCCTAGTATTGATGAAGAGAAGAAGAATAACTATATAGACTTGTCCCTTCAGGAGTTAGACCGTGCTGCATCAATTATTACAGATTACCTTACCTTTGCAAAACCTCATGAGAATGTTGAACTCAAACAATTAAATGTCAATGATGAGGTTAGTTATGTCGCCAATGTGATGCAGCCTTATGCATTAATGCAAAATGTAACGATTAAAAAGAAAATATTACTAAATGAGGTCTATATTTTAGGAAACAAAAGACAGCTCCATCAATGCTTAATTAACTTGTCAAAAAATGCAATAGAAGCCATGCCAAATGGGGGATCATTAGAGTTTAAATTATACAAAGATAATAACAAAATCCATATTGAATTAATTGATACTGGTATTGGAATGACCCCTGAGCAAATTGCCAGTTTAGGAGTGCCATTTTTTACGAATAAAGAAAAGGGTACTGGTTTAGGAACAATGGTCGCTTTCAGTATTGTGAAAGCAATGAAGGGAAAAATAAAGGTAGAAAGTAAAATTAATGAAAGAACTATATTTACTATTTCAATCCCAGAGAGCGTAAACAAGGCAACAACGGACTAAGAAAACCGTTGTTGCCTTAATATTTTTTTGAATAAATTCTCATCAAGAAATTGTGTAAGCTTTTCACGATACCAATCACTTTCATCTCTATATTTTTTGCCTTGGTACTTTTCGTTCCCCTGGCTAAATGGGACTGATAATACTTTTATTTTGAAGAAAAAATTAAGTCTTTTACTACATGAGATTATTTACAATTTCTACAATAGTTCCTTTTAAATCATGTATAATTAGATTATAAATTATTGAGGATCGAGGCATTATATGGACTATAATAACTATATTTTATCAAATTCCATAGGGTATCAGATAACGGATACGGCAAGGTTAGTCAGCAATCGCTTGAATTTAAACTTTAAGGAGAAGAATTTCCCTGTTACCAATGAACAATACTCAATTATGATTCGATTGTGGGAAGAGGATGGTCTGACACAAAATAAACTTGCTACTTTAACTGGAAGAGATGAAGCAAGTGTCTCAAGGCTTATTAATAACTTATTAAAAAATGAATTAGTAACAAGAGTTCCCCACCCTGTTGATAAAAGAACAAATTTAATTTTTTTATCAGCAAAAGGAAAAAAAATGCAGATAGGCTTGATTGAACAGGCAATAAAAACAATTAATGATATATCCGAAGGGATTGAGCCTGAAGATATGAAAGTGTTTTTACGAGTATTAGATAAAATAAACAAAAATTTAAGTTGACTATAAAGGAAGCACCTAGCTAAACACTGCGAAGCTAGGTGTTTATTCGTTTCGAAAATACTTGTTATAACTAGTAAAAATACAGTTACAAAAATAAAAATAAGAAAAATCAAAGAATTTAACGAAGAAAAAATACTTGTTTAAACAAGTATTTTTTCTTAAAACTTATTGACAATAATTCTCACTAGGTAATATACTATAAAAGTGTAAAAGATAATCATTATCAGTTAGAGGATTAAAAGTTGAAATCCCCCCTAGGTTTTTCTTTTTTTTTACATATAATTGATAATGATTTTCATTTTAAATAGGCAACACAGAGGGCAGGGAAGATAAATGAAAATAAGATGGTTATTTCTGGCTTTAATTTTATTGTCTATAACCTCGTTATTTATTGGGGTAAAAGGAATAAGTCCGCTAGATATTTTTAATTTAACGGAAGAACAGAAACAAATCATGTGGGTGAGTCGGTTACCACGATTAGTTAGTATTATCCTTGCTGGAGTGGGAATGAGTATTAGCGGGTTGATTATGCAGCAGTTAACTAGAAACAAGTTCGTTTCACCAACAACAGCTGGAACACTTGATTCTGCTAGACTTGGGGTTTTGGTTTCTCTAATGCTTTTTGCTACTGCTAGTCCATTTGTGAAGATGCTAGTAGCTTTTATATTTGCTTTATTAGGTACATTAATTTTTATGAAGATCTTAGAAAATATCAAGCATAAGGATGTCATTTTTATCCCTTTAGTAGGACTAATGTTTGGTAGTATTATAGGTTCAATTACTACATTTTTTGCTTATAGAAATGACTTAATTCAAAATATGTCCTCTTGGTTACAAGGAAACTTTTCTTTAATTATTAAAGGACGTTACGAGCTTTTATACATAAGTATTCCGCTTATGATTATTGCCTATTTATACGCAAATCGTTTCACAGTTGCTGGGATGGGTGAAGAGTTCTCAGTAAATCTCGGACTTAATTATAAAAGGGTCGTAAATATAGGATTAATTATTGTTGCAGCAGTTACCTCAGTTGTGCTACTTACAATTGGAATGATCCCATTTTTAGGGTTGATTATTCCTAATATTGTTAGTATTTACAATGGAGATAATTTAAAGAGGAACTTGCCACACACGGCGTTAATTGGTGCAGTATTTGTCCTCATTTGCGATATTTTAGGGAGGATAATTATTTATCCTTACGAAATCCCAATTGGAACAACCGTTGGGGTAATCGGAAGTGCAATTTTCCTTTACTTATTGATGAGGAGAAAAGCCTATGAGTAATAAAGCGAAATTAACTATACTATTAGTTTTGTCACTTGTTTTCACAACATTATTTATTTTTTATAATCTCAATTTCAACAGTAATTTAGGATATATATTACCTAGAAGGGCTTCAAAAATTCTAGCTATTGTCATTACAGGTGCGGCGATCGCATTTGCGACGGTTGTTTTTCAAACAATAACGAATAATAGAATCTTAACACCTAGTATTATTGGTTTTGATTCTCTGTATCTTTTAATTCAAACGTTTTTAATTTTTGTTTTTGGTTCTACAAGTTTATTAGTTATCAATAAAGAGGTAAATTTTTTATTATCTTCAGGTATTATGATCGTTTTTGCAGGGCTATTTTATAAACTATTATTTAGCCAAGGTAGAAATATTTATTTCTTGCTTCTTGTCGGGATTGTACTCGGCACATTGTTTTCAAGTATTTCTACATTTATGCAAGTACTAATTGATCCGAACGAATTTCTTATCGTACAAGACCGAATGTTTGCGAGTTTTAATAATGTGAACACGGACATTTTAACTGTTGCCATCATTTTATTTATACTTGTAACGATTTATTTTTGGAAGTATTTGAAGTACTTAGATGTGCTTTCGCTCGGAAGAGATCACGCGGTTAATTTAGGAGTCGCTTATGATCATGTAGTGAAAAGACTTTTAATCGTCGTAGCAATTTTGGTCTCAATTTCAACAGCTCTTGTTGGCCCAATTTTATTTCTAGGGTTATTAGTAGCCAATGTAGCCTACGAATTCATTAAAACTCACAAGCATTCATACATTATTACGGGTGCGGTGCTTATCAGTGTTTTAGCTTTAGTTAGTGGTCAGTTTTTAGTAGAAAGAGTTTTTTTATTTTCAGTACCTATTAGCGTAATAATTAACTTTATTGGTGGTGTGTACTTTATCTACTTACTATTAAGGGGGAATAAATCATGGTAGTTGTAAAAGGCGTTTCAAAAAAATACGGAAATAAAAATGTCGTAGAGGATGTTTCTGTAAAAATTGAAAAAGGAACAATTACTTCGTTTATTGGACCAAATGGAGCGGGGAAAAGTACACTGCTGTCAATGATTAGTCGTTTAATTGCTAAAGACTGTGGTCTGATTAACATTGATGATAAAGAATTAAGTGAATGTAAAAGTGAAGATTTAGCAAAGAAAATCTCCATACTTAAGCAGTCCAACCATTTGAATATACGATTAACTGTAAAAGATTTAGTATCCTTCGGTCGATTCCCATACTCTAAGGGGAATTTGACGAAAGAAGATTGGGAGCATGTCAACCAAGCGATTAATTATATGGAACTTGGTGACATGCAGAATAAATTTCTAGATCAACTAAGTGGTGGCCAACGTCAACGAGCCTTTATTGCGATGGTTATTGCTCAAGACACTGAATATGTCCTACTAGATGAACCACTAAATAATTTAGATATGAAGCATTCGGTTCAAATCATGCAGGTGCTCCGTAGATTAGTAGATGAACTTGGAAAAACAGTCATTATCGTTATCCATGATATTAACTTTGCTTCATGTTATTCGGATCACATCATAGCCCTAAAAGATGGAAAGATTGTGAAAAAGGGAACGACACCTGAGATTATCAATCAACAAGTGTTAAAAGAAATTTATGATATGGATATACATATCGAAAACATCAATCAAAATCGCATTTGTGTTTATTTCTAAGGTTTTATAGTAACTACTAGGTAACTCGTCATTTTTGATTGTTATATAAATAGTCTGATCACCTATTTATTGAAGCGCTCAAAAATAACTTTTACAATATATTAATTTCTATAACAAGGAGAAATCGTCAATGAAAAATAGCTTATTATTACTCTTAGCATTACTAGTAACTTTTGTTTTAGCCGCTTGCGGAGGACAACAAACGAGTGGAAATGAGTCAGTCGAACCAGTTAAAGAGCCAGAAACTGCTGATGAGGTAGTTATTGAACAACCTGGTGAACTAACTTTTGAGCATCGTTTAGGTGAAGTAACCGTTTCTATTAATCCTGAAAAAGTTATTGTTTTTGACTTTGGTGTATTGGATTCTCTAGATAAATTAGGTGTTGAAATTACTGCTTTACCAAAAGGAACTATTCCTCAGTATCTTTCAAAATATGAAGATGAAAAGTATGAAAATGTAGGTAGTTTAAAAGAAC
Source organism: Anaerobacillus sp. (assembly GCF_046314235.1). Classification (NCBI taxonomy): domain Bacteria; kingdom Bacillati; phylum Bacillota; class Bacilli; order Caryophanales; family Bacillaceae; genus Anaerobacillus; species Anaerobacillus sp. The sequence continues at coordinate 362,448 of NZ_JBKBWN010000001.1, read as the reverse complement.
CAGATTTTGAGAAAATTGCTGAAATCAATCCAGACTTAATTATTATTTCAGGAAGACAAATGGATTTATATGAGGAGTTTGCAAAATTAGGACCTACGTTATTTATGGCTGTAGATAATGCCGATTTTATGAAATCTTTTTCTAGTAACTTAGAAGTTCTTGGACAAATTTTTTCTAAGGAAGACTTAGTAGCCTCTGAATTAGTTACGATTAATGATGCAATTGCTGCATTACAAGAGAAGACTTCGGCTGCGGGGAATGCATTAGTTGTATTAGCAAATGAAGGAAACATAAGTGCATACGGACCGGGTTCGCGCTTTGGTGTTTTACACGAAACATTTGGTTTTGCTGCTGCAGATGAAAACATTGAAGTTTCTACACATGGTATGAATGTTTCATTTGAGTACATTCTTGAAACAGATCCAGACTATTTATTTGTTGTAGATCGTAATGCAGTAGTAGGCGGTGAGGCTGCGGCAAAAGAAACGATCGAAAATGAATTGGTACAAAAAACAAAAGCTTTTCAGAATGGAAACATTGTTTATCTTGATCCTGAGTTTTGGTATATTTCTGGTGCAGGACTAATTTCTATTCCAGAAATGATTAAGGCTATTGAAGAAGCGATACAATGAGTACCTTCTAAATAAGGTGAAAAAATATAGTATATGAAAAAGTTATATAGGGACAAGGGGGACAGATTACTGTTTCCCTTGTCCCCGTTTTTATTGTTAACAATGAAACTTAAATCTAACCAAAACCGTATTAAGGTAAAGATAATTTAAATATGAGTGGTATAGCTTAACGATTAAATGATTATTAAGAAACGAGGTGTCGAAAATGATAAGAATATCAGTGATAAACTATTAATGTAAACTAACGTTCATTATAAAGGAGAATTGTGATGTCAAAAAGTATATTAAAATTTCTCTTCATTTTTGGTGTTTTTTTTACCATCGGATATAATTTTGGTCATTTAACTGAAGGGACGATTTTTGAAAATCCTTTAATTTTTTTAATTACCATCTTTGTGATTATTTTTGCTCTCCAATATTTAGTTAATAAATTTATGGGGAAAAATCATGGGAATAATAGCGAAGTAGATTCGGTATTACAAGAGTTTGAACATACGTGGAATATTAAGTATAAAGGTGGAGAAATGAAGATCGTCAATAACTACAATGAGGAAAAGTTATTTCTTAATGATACACTCGTCGATCATAATAAACGATCAAGCTGGTATTCATGGCTTAAACCGTACCATATACTCAAATCTGATATAAATCTGAACGGACAGTATTACCCACTTAAAGTAAAACTTGGGGGCTTCTATAGCTTATGTTGTAAAGTGTATGTTGAAGGGCGATTAGTTTTTGAAGATAAAGTAAAGTACAAATATTTTGGAGATACAATTAAAAAAATCGAAAAAAATGTTGATGGATCATTTTAAGGAAGAATATAAAGGAGTTACGCGATGGATTATTTTAAAAGACTTAAAGAAATACAACAACTCCAATGGGAGTTGTTTATTGATTACTGGTATTTACATATTGCTGTTGTTTTATTTGGAATTGGTATAGTCGTAGTTTGGGTTCTTAAAAAATGAAGTGAAAGAAAAAGCTTATTAATATATTTGGTTAAGGTTTAACCTTTATAAATACAAGAGCTGCGTTAGGTTTTCAAGCCTTAGCTGCTCTTGTATCGCTAAAAAGAAGCACTTTTCGTACCGTTATGATCGTAAATTTGACTATTTGCTTCATCGATGACCTATTATAAAAAATTTTCTTCAACTTCACCGTTTTCTAGTAAGAAAAGTACAGTTAATCGATCAACGACTGATACTTTTCTTTTACTATGTCTGTCAAAATCTCTTTTTTATAAAAATGATTGGCATAAACGTTTAACATCATTTCGTTTGCATCCGTAATTTCTATTTTCCATAATACGCGATTAATTATCTCCGCCAGCTCACTAGGATTCGCATACATTGTGTTCCATGCTCGTACTTGTACTTCTAAATCTTGACTCAAGGCGGCGGCTTCGATATTTTCTGCTGGTATAGGTTGATTAAGATGTGCATACGGATCTTCATAAACGTTTGTGTAGATAAACTCAATTGGATTGCATTCACTTAAATCATACGAAAAACGCTCATGCCCTAAAGTAACAATCATTTCATTTTGTCCAAATTCAATCGACCCGTTTTCTATGACGAAACCATCTGCTAATGATTGTATGGGACTCTCTACATGTGGTGTAATGAACCAATATCGGTTTTCTGAATTTAGCTCTGCAATGTATTCAGTAATCGACATAGCTCCAAGCTTATCTTTATCTCTTAATCTCGTATATTCCTTTGGGCGATAGTAATATTGGGCATCTAACTCCCTCATGGTAATTGTCCACTGGCTTTCTGGACATTCATATAATACACGATATGCAAAGCCATCATCGTTTTTTTGTAACTCATCATAAATAAACCATTGTCCAACTTGTAATGGCACATCCGTTTCTTCAGATGTAACACCTTTAAAAATGAAATGAATCAGTGATATTGAGGAAAAGCCACCAACTGTATTAATGTAGAGTAGAAGCGTGTCACCCTCACGTTCAATTCGCTGAATCGTTGAATCATGCAAACTTTCGGCAAAAATATTTTGAGCTGCAGTTGATAAAAAAGGAACAGCTTGTTTTTTACATTCATAGGCTGCATCCAAGATTTGTTCAAATTCCTTGTCTGCTTCCCGCATCCATCGTAAATAATCTTCTCTTACTGTTTTCGGAAGTGTCGGTTGATTTAAAGTGCCGTTTTCAAGATATGGAATGAAACGACATGGCAAGACCTGTAGTAATTCTTCCTTTACTTCTTCAAGTTCCTCTTTTAAACGGGAAAAGAGATCTTCATTTTCTTCTTTTGCTTCTCTTATAGCTAACTCCCAATCGCTGTCCGATTCATGAATAGGGAGAAGGTTGCATTTCAAAAACTTTTCTTTTGCTTCTTTTGATATATTCCACATAATCTCACCTCAGAATAGTTGGTAAAAATAGTATACTATAAGTAGTCAGTTTAATTATGGAATGTTTAGGAACTTTATTCGAGCGCTGAAGAGTTTTTTGAAGGAGTCTTATCTTAATAAAAGGAAAATCCTTGCTGTTAGTAGAATACTATCAGTAAGGATTTAGTTTTTTTTGAAGGGGCTTATATATGAGGAAGATATTATTTTTAGATGAAGATACAAGAATAAATTTACAAAAAAGCGTTAATAAGCAGCTTGAAATTAAAAACCGATTATTAAAATTGTTATTCGAAAATGAAAATCATAAATTAAGTTCAAAAGAGGTAAATGTATTGCATAATAAATATCAAGAACAAATTTATATTTTGGATCTAATACAATCAAATCTCCAATTAGGGACAAACCGAAAGGTCATTCAAGATATTAACAGATTAATTGATATATATAATAAAAGCGATATCGAACTAGTTTCGAAATAATGTCATCAATATCATCAGGAGAAATATGATCGTAATATAATTGACTGAGTAAAGAAAGTTAATATAAGCGTACTTTTCATCATCTCTCATAAATAAGCCAATAATACATATTCCTAGCCAGATTAGATTAAGCATTGTTGCAATAACAATAAAGGGTGTACCCAGATCAACTAAATAAATCGGTAAAGGTAATAAACATGCAACATAAACAACCATTTGCCTTTTTGTTATTTTAAATCCATGAACAACTGGAAGCATCGCAACACCCGCTGCTTTATATTCTTCATATTTCCTCATGGCTATTGCAAATGTATGCGGCATTTGCCAAATAAACAAGATTGAAAATAATATAATAGGAACGGTATGGAAACTAGATGCTATAGCCGTCCAGCCAATTAATGGCGTAACCGCACCTGAAACACTGCCTATCACTGTATTTAATGTATACTTACGTTTTGACCACATCGTATATAGAAAAACATAAGTAAACCACCCGATAAATGCATAGATTGTTGCTTCAACGGTTGTAAAAAGTAAGAGCATAAATCCGAGAAGAGAAAGAATAATTCCTATAATCAATACAACTCTTAGAGGAATATTACCTGTTACCGTCGGGCGTTTTTTCGTCCTTGCCATGATTGAGTCAATATCGACATCGTACCAGTTATTAAGAACAAGTGCACCAGCCATAACCAATGTGCTTCCGATGATTGTTAACAAGAACATATCAAAGTATTCCAAAAAGGAGACATTTGAAAAATACAACGCTAACCAAAAACCTGTAAATACCGGTAGAACATTGGCAATTAAAACAGGGAGTTTTACTAACGATTTTAAGTCAGCAATTAAAGTTAATGCCTTTTGTCTATCAAAGTTCGAACGCGTTGTTTCCCCACACTTCTGCGAGGAAAGTATATTTTGTTTATTCATTTTTTGCCTCCTCTAAGAAGTACTTCAAACAATTCTTTTCCGATATTGGCAGACTCGAATTACTCGTATTGTGAAGGATCAACAAAAGCTAAATACAAGAGGTAAATAATCATACCAACTGCTGTTAATAGAAACGACCAACCTAGAGCTAGTTGCTCAATAAGCAAGTAATTATTACATAACTGATCGGGAGTTAGAATATAAAGTAAACCCATCCCTAAAAATACGATAGTAAAAAAAGTGATGACTGCATTTCTTCGAAAATCACTAAGCTTTTTCCAGCTGTCACGTAATGGAACCCCAGCTAAAAATGGTAAACTGATAAATTTAAACACTTCCACACTTTGTAATGTTAGTGCTTCATCCATCGTTCTTGGTAATAACCAGTAACCCATAATGATGATGAACAATAAAATCCCTGGTATCCCATTTTGATTCCACTTTTCAAAAAAACGAGGAAATCGTTGTTGAAAGAAAGGTGTCATTAATAAACCTGCGATAATTAGCATTGGCATTTGCATATGCATATGAATGACCATAACCGACTCCATAAAAGTAGCAACTGGAGGAATAGCTAAGAAAATAAATAAGGCCAAACCTATCTTAAATTGTTCCATAGCTTATTCCCCCTTGTCATTTTCAAGTATTGTAGTAACTGTATTTGTAGCTTCTTCTACGTTTGTAAAATCCATAATGTTTGTAAGCGTCCCTTGTCGATTAACGAGATAAAACGCTGAATTATGGGTGAAGTGTCCATTATCATTAGGAATGACGATTACCCCAAACTCTTTTAACAAATTATCTAGCTGACTTTGGTCTGGAATTGTTGCCATTCTCCATGTTTCTCCATCACTATCAAAATAGTCTTTATATCGATCTAATGTAGCCGGATCGTCTTTCTCAGGATCAAAACTAATACTTAAAAAGATGATATCTTCCCCAACATATTGCTTAGGAATACGGTCGTACACGTGCCCCATGTTCGCCTCTAGTTGCCAGCAGACCGTTGTGCAAGCTGTATACATAAATGTAATAAATACATATTTATTTTCAAATTCAGAAAAAGAATAAATTCGACCATTACTATCCACTAACGTTACATCTGGAAATTGAGGTTGATCTTTCATTAATTGATTAAACCTTGCCGTTTCTGCTGTAAATGCACGAAATCCATCTGTTCCTACATAAAACAAGAGACATCCGAATAATAAAACAACAATGATAGCAATTGTATTATGCTTAGTTTTATTCATGTAGGTCACTTCCTAACTTTAAAAGTATCAAACTAAGAGTAAAGAGATAGCCGTAGATTACGAACTATCCCTCTACTTAACTAGCTACCAAGTTCTAAATGGCGGTGACCCTGGCGGTGCGTTCACAATCATGTCAACGATCGGGACAACATAGGCCATTGCTACAACAATAATCATTAGTACAACCCATACTCCCCAACGTTCTGTCCAATACCCAGAAACGTCACCTGGTTCCTTTTCTGCAATTGGGAATTCTGTCTGACCTTTTGGTGCAAAGAACATAAGATTGATTACTGCGTAGAATTGGATAAGGACCCCAATTAATAAGAGTACGGCACCGATACCGATTAACATCATGTACGGATCCCATCCAAGTGCTGCTGCGTGATCTCCATATGTTGTGTAAGAAGTTCTTCTTGGTGAACCGAATAATCCTGCCGTGTGCATTGCGAATGCCATTAGGATCATCGCACCTGACCAGATGATTGTTTGAATGACACCCAATTTATTCATCGCTGGTGTTAATACACGTCCTGAAAGAAATGGTATTAACCAGTAACTAATTCCAAAGAAAGTCATCGCTACAGACATACCTAGAGTTAAGTGGAAATGTCCAACTACCCACATCGTGTTATGAACAACTGAATTTAATTGGAACGTTGTTTGAGCAATACCTCCTGCACCAGCCGGAGCAAACGCAAGCATTGCAATAAACGGAGCTAAGAAACGAACATCGCCCCACGGTAATACCTTCAGCCAACCAAGAATACCTTTACCACCTTTTCTTCTAGCAGTACGTTCCATGACAACAAATAGTGCATATGCCGTCATTAATGAAGGAAAACCAATCGCTAAACTCATAAATACATGCATATATTTGATTGTATCTGAAATCCCTGGGTCAACGATTTGGTGATGGAAGCCCCCAGTAATATTCATAATCACAAGCGCAATAACAACTACCCGTGTTAAAGTATCATTCCAAAGCTTTCCACCGATCACTCTTGGTACAATGACATACCAAGCAGATACTGCTGTCATATACCAAATATTAACCGCTGTATGTCCAAACGCCCAGAACAGCGTCCTTGCTAACATCACGTTGATTGTATCAACCCAACCAAGTGACCAAGGAAGGATTAAGAATAAAACTTCTACGGCAACAAATAGTGTACAAGCGAACAGTAAAACAAATGCGCCTGTTGCAAAGAATGAAAGGATTGGAAGATGTTGACCTTTATGCCTCTTTCTCCAGTTTGCTACTTGGATATAAGCTCCAAAGCAGCATGCCCAAATCCCCAGCACAACAAATACTAAGCCGAAGTAAAAGATTGGGTTTGCCTTCATCGGTGGATAGAAGGTGAATAAGACGGATGCTTCGTTCATGAGCACCATTATGACAACTAATACCGTACCGAACATCGCTAATCCAAAACCGATCCAACCAAGTCTTCGAACTTTAGGTAGAAGACCACCTAATGTATGTGAAAGACCTGAGTAAAAATATCCAATCATAAAGAACCCCGAAAATACTACGATCAACAACAGTCCGTGAGCAGTAAGAACTTGATAATAGTTAAGCCACGTTGGTAATTCTAATAGTCCTGCACGATTTATCCCTTGTAATAGGCCGAAAAGTCCCCCGAGAAGTAATGCGACAAATGATACTAATAAAAATGATTTCGTTAATTTTGCATCCTCAGGATTTACTCCTAACACTTCATTTGTTTTATCTTTTAACGTTTGTGCGCTCATAAGTTCCAATGTAATTCCCCCCTTTATTTAACAGTAATCGTTGTCGCCATATACTGGTGACCAATCCCACAATACTCATTACATAACACTAAATACTCACCAGGTTTATCAAACTTTTGCGTAACATTTAAGATATGCCCAGGTACAACCATCCCGTTTACATTTGTATCTACAATTTGAAATCCATGGACAACGTCCTTTGATGTTAATTTAAAATGAACCGTGGAACCTGCCGGAATTTCAAATGTGTTTGGAGTAAAACTATAGAGTTGTACTGTCATCACTACTTCATATTCATTATCACCTATCTGCGTAATTCCTGGATTATCAAACGGTGCGATCTGGTCGACTCTCTGTGGATCGATTGTTTCCACTCCCCCTGGAGGTGTCATTCCTAGCGCAAACGCTTGGTACCCCGTCGCAATCATAAACATCATGATCATACCAAAACTAATTGTTAGCCATATTTTTTCTGATTTATGCATTTTTCCCCATCCCCCTTCTACACTCTAACCATATAAAATCCGTATAGAGTAAGATAACTAATTAAAATGACTACCCCGACAAAACCAACCCCTATAGCTGTTCCAACTAAAGTTGTTGCTTCCTCACCTTGCTTTTTATCTAATTTTTTGATCGCCATTCTTTCAACCTCCCCTTCGTTGATAATTTCATTTTAAATCACAATGATCATCCAGTAAGTGACAATAGTCACCTAAACACTATAAAGAAAGTGTAAATTTTAAAATGTGTAATATATTTTAGATATCCACAATTGCTACTGAAAAATAAGGGTACAATTGTCTATAATAAAAATAACGATTGTTGAGAGGAGAAAACAAAAATGAAAATCTCAAAAGAAACTTTGGAAGAACTGATTGATTGCTATGATGATAGTCAAATGGATCATGAATATTTTCTTAATATCGAAACAAACGAAGTTGCATTTTTATCGAGCTTTATGGTTAGAAACGAGTATGATGAAGTAATGGAAGAAGTTGAGGAAGGATTTGGCGAAATCTATTTTAGAGTGCCTCAAACAGACTCTCATGAGGGTTTTACAGACATGGAAGAATTCGTTGAAACGGTTGCTTCTGATAAAATTAAATCCGAGTTGTACGATGCCCTCTCTAGAAATAGAGGTGTATTTCGAAGATTTAAGGATGTATTGGCAGAAAATCCAGATATTCAACAGCAATATTATCAGTACAAATATGACATAAATAAAACTAGGATAATTGATTGGCTACGATCAGAAGAAATTTTGATTGACGAATCTTAAGATTAAAATAGGGATAGGTTGCAGTCTGTAATTTTAAAGCTTTATGGCTTAATGTAACCTACATTTATTGGTGGTTCTGTAATCGTTGAAACTTGTTTAGTTGACCGGGAATAGAAAAACTATTTATTGATGCGACTTTTTGAAAGGAGATCATCCTTTGGATAATAAAGTGAAAAAATTATTTAGTGGGCGTAAAGCGGTCCTTGCAACGATGCATAAGAAAGAGCAAGTAATTGCTCCTATATTGGAAAGTGAGCTAGGACTAAAAATAGTCGTACCTGTTGAGTTTAATTCAGATGTTTTTGGAACATTTACAAATGAAGTTGAGAGAACCGGTGATCAACTTGAGGCCGCAAGGAAAAAGGTGGAAGTAGCAATGCTTCAAACTGGTTTGAACATTGGGATTGCTAGTGAGGGATCGTTTGGCCCACACCCGGTTTTTTCATTTGCTCCCTTTAATCGAGAGCTAATCCTCTTAGTAGATCGAGATCTCGAACTAGAAATAACCGGTTATATAGCAAACAGTGATACAAACTATGCACAAAAAGAAGTAGCTAGCTTTGAGGAAGCCGCTGCTTTTGCCAAGTCTATTGGCTTTCCTGAGCATGGTGTAATCGTAAAAAAGAATGCTACCACAACAGATCCAAATGAAATAATTAAAGGGATTACGGATAGCGATCAATTGAGAGACTCGGTAGCTTTTTTTACAAAATCTCAGCAAACCGTCTTCATCGAAACTGATATGCGAGCAATGTACAATCCTACTCGAATGAACAATATTAAGCTAGCGACACTTGATCTAGTATCAAAAATGAACTCGCTATGCCCTAATTGCCAGACACCAGGCTTTGAGGTAATTGAAATTAAAAAAGGCTTACCATGTCAACTATGTGGCTTTCCTACTAACATGACTTTGCTACAAGTTTATGAGTGTAAACAGTGCAAGCGACAAAAAGAAGTTAAATACCCAAATGGAAATAAACATGCCGATCCAACATATTGCAATGTTTGTAATCCATAGGGACACAGGTCCCTTGTCCCATTATCAAAGCAAAGGAGAAGTTTTTATGTCGAAAAGTTTAAATGATTTTGTAAATGAAGCAATAACTAATACAAACGAATTTAAAGAAGACGATATCGAAGCATTGAAAGATTTAGTTAGAAAAGCAGTTCAGTATTTTAATTTAAAATCACGTGAAGAAGCTGAGTTAACAGAGGTGGGGATCGTGAGAGTATTACATTTAGCTTCAATTATTGAAGAAAACCTCTTATCTAAAGTTGTTGAACTCTCCCTAAAGGGTGGTCAGCATTTAAGTGTTGAAGGCGTCTACGAAGGCCAAGTTATTAGATATTATTAAGGGACAAGGGGTACAGATCACTGACCCCTTGTCCCTCTGTTTATTTGTGATTGAAAATGTTAGAATAACTTTGCAGGCATTATGTTAGAAAACAAATTTATGATTTCGAGGGTATTTCAATGACAGTTCTAAGTTACGAACTTTTAATTAATATTTTGTTTATTATTACTTGTTTATTTATTTTTCAATTATATATAGATGGATTAGGAGCTGCATCTTTAAAGCAACAAAAAATTGGGATTTTTATTACTACTGGGCTAGCGATCATCCTTTGTACAGTCCTTCCGATTAGTTATGGGAATTATTATACTTTTGATTTAAGACAAATCCCCTTTTTGTTAGGGAGCTTAACAGGTGGACCAATTGTTGCAGTTTCTCTGTTTTTGGTTACAAATGTTTTTCATGTTATTTTAGGTGGTCCAGGTATATTATCTAATCTGACTATATCATTTACGATTTTAATCTTGTCTTTCTTTCTATCTGAAAAGTTTAATTCAATGTCTTTTATAAACCGTGTACTCTTTGCATTCGGTTTGTCAATATTTTCATCCGTATATACATTTTTTGTGGTGTGGTTATTTACTGGTACTATTAAGGTTTCCCTACTTGTTGATTATTTAATTATCCAAGCGATCGGCATGTTTTTTATATCATATATTGCTGAAACTTTAAAACAGAACTTTACACTGAAGCAAAAAGTAATAAAAACAGAAAGGCTTGAGGTTGTTACTCAACTTGCAGCATGTATATCGCATGAAATTCGTAACCCCCTTACCACTAGTAGAGGCTTTATGCAGTTATTAAGTGAGCGTAACATAGATCCTTCCGATAAAAAGTTTTTTAACCTTTCTATTCAAGAAATAGATCGAGCAGAAAAGGTAGTAAAAGACTTTCTTACTTTTGCCAAACCTGAAATTAAAAAAGAAGAAGAATTGTATTTGAGGGAAGTATTGGAAAAATGTATTGAGATATTAACGCCATTAGCTAACATGAGTTCAGTAAACGTTTCAACTCACTTTACTGAAAATCTAACTGTAATGGGAGACCGTTCGTTATTTCTACAATCATTAATTAACATTATAAAAAATTGTATCGAGGCAATGCCAAACGGTGGTGATTTGTTAATTAAAACAGGTGTAAAAAGCAATACAAACGAGCTTTTTATTTTCATAAGCGATACAGGCATTGGTATGTCAAAAGAACAGTTGACTCGATTAGGAGAACCTTACTTCTCTACAAAAGAAGGAAAAGGAACAGGTTTAGGAATGATGGTTGTGTATAGAATAATTGAGATTATGAAAGGAACAATTAAGGTCGATAGTAAGATTGGGGAAGGTTCAACTTTTACTATTACTTTCAAAGATCAATGGGATAAGGTGACAGGTACCTCGTCCCAAACAACGTAAAAAAGGGACAGTTTCCTGTCCCCTCCCTATGCAAGTCTCATCTTAAAATCTTGATATCCGAACTGATGAGCAATATAGCAATCCCCGTCTTTACCTTTAACAGCAATAGTTGGTAATGGCATGCCGTTAAACGTGGTGTTCTTCACCATCGAGTAGATGGCCATATCACCAAAAACTAGTCGATCGCCATGTTTAAGTGGCTGGTCAAATGAATAATCTCCGATTACATCGCCTGCCATACAGGTTTGTCCACCAAGTCGGTATGTAAATGGTTTCTCTCCTGCTTCTCCTGATCCAAAAAGAGGTGGGCGATAAGGCATTTCAAGCACATCAGGCATATGACATGATGCTGAAGTGTCAAGAATTGCAATTTCGATTCCGTTTTCAATCGTATCAAGGACGGTTGTAATCAGGTAGCCGGCATTAAGCGCAACGGCTTCCCCTGGCTCGAGATAAACTTGTAAACCATAGTTATCTTGCATTCGTTTAATACATTTTTCTAATAATGGGATATCATAATCTTCTCTTGTAATATGATGACCGCCACCAAAGTTAATCCATTCCATTTGTGATAAATATGGACCGAATTTTTCTTCAACTGCATTAAGCGTTTTTTCTAAATCGTCAGAGTTTTGCTGACAAAGAGTGTGAAAATGTAAACCTGAAACGCCATCAAGTAATTCAGGTCGAAAGTGCGCTTTCGTTACACCGAAGCGCGAACCGATTGCACAAGGATCATAAATGTCATGTCCACCTTGGGTTGAGCATTCAGGGTTAATTCGCAAGCCGACTTTTCTACCAGCTTGAAGTGCTTTCTCTTTGAACTTTTCTAACTGTGAGAAGGAATTAAAGATAATATGATCACAAATCGAGATTATTTCATCTATTTCATCATCACGATAGGCAGGGGCAAAGACATGATTTTCTTTGCCCATTTCCTCGTAACCTAGACGAGCTTCATATATTCCGCTCGCTGTCGTGCCATTTAAATATTTTCCAATGAGAGGATACATCGCAAACATGGAAAATGCTTTTTGTGCCAAAATAATTTTGCAGCCTGTTCGTTCGATAACCCCATTTAGAACTTTAAGGTTTTTCTCTAAAAGATCTTCATCTACTACATAACATGGTGTTGGTAACTCTTCGAACCGCATCTTAACGAACAAACTCCAGCTCAGTTTTTTCAACAGAGTCTTCTGAATCGACAAGCACTGGGCTAAAGTCTTCTTGCCATGGTAGACCCCATTTGTTCAATGCATCCATGAATGGATCTGGATCAAACTCCTCAATATTGAAGACGCCTGGTTTATTCCATAATCCCTTCATAATCATCATTGCACCGATCATTGCAGGAACACCAGTTGTATAAGAAATTGCTTGTGAACCTACTTCTCTAAAACATTCCTGATGGTCACAAACATTATAAACATAATATGTTTTCTCTTTTCCGTCTTTTTTCCCTTTAAAGATACATCCAATGTTTGTCTTTCCGACAGTTCTTGGACCTAATGAAGCAGGATCAGGTAAAACAGCCTTCAAGAATTGAAGTGGAATGATTTGCTTTCCTTCGTATTCAATTGGTTCAATCGAAGTCATACCGACGTTTTCTAGACACTTTAAGTGCGTGAGGTAGCTTTGACCAAATGTCATAAAGAACCGAATGCGCTTCACTCCAGGAATGTTAACAGCAAGAGATTCTAACTCTTCATGGTACAGTAAGTACATATCTTTTTCGCCAACTTCAGGGAAGTTGTAGACACGTTTGATTTCCATTGGTTTTGTTTCAATCCACTTACCGTTCTCGTAGTAACGTCCATTTGCAGAAACCTCACGAATATTTATTTCTGGGTTAAAATTCGTTGCGAACGGATAGCCGTGGTCTCCACCATTGCAATCTAGAATATCGATATATTCAATTTCATCAAAATAATGTTTAAGTGCATAAGCAGAAAATACCCCTGTTACACCTGGATCGAAACCGCTACCTAATAATGCTGTAATTCCAGCTTTTTCAAAGCGCTCGCGGTAATCCCATTGCCATTTATATTCAAATTTCGCCGTATCTTCTGGTTCATAGTTTGCTGTATCCATATAGTGTGTCTTAGTTGCAAGACAAGCATCCATAATCGTTAAATCTTGATATGGTAAAGCTAAGTTCATTACGATATCTGGTTTTACCTCTTCAATTAAAGCAATTAACTCATCAACATTATTTGCATCAACTTGCGCTGTTGTAATTTTCGTTTTTCCGCCGTCTAATTTCGCTTTTAAGTCATCGCATTTAGATTTTGTACGACTTGCGATACAAATCTCTTCAAATACCTCGCTGTTTTGAACGCATTTATGGACGGCTACTGCTGCCACTCCACCACAACCAATAATAAGTGCTTTTCCCATTCTTATCTCTCCTTACTAATGAATTTTGCAGAGTTGAGGGACTTTAAAATATTAGTATTAACCTATCCCCTCAAAAAAAATTTTTAAAACAAACAAAAAAGCAAGTGCAAACGCATAATTGCGCACAACACTTGCTTAGATATAATCGTCAATATTAAAAAGCATCAGTATACTTATAACAAAAGTCAGAAATATACGAACACACGAAAGTCCTAGAACTTTTGATAGGAGGCTCTTAAATATTCAAAATATATCGTTACGAGATCAGAGTCTATATAGCAAATAAATACTTTTATCACTCTTATTGATCGTTTCACAAGTTGTGTGCATATGCACTGGTTGTAAAGTAACCAACTTATAAAATTTGAGCTTTTAACTCAATCAATAAGGCAACTAAGTTGCCAGTCGGCATTTGACCCGGCTGTCCGTATGGCCTTAACTTCATAATAGAAGTGGTCAAAAATTATCTGCATGGAATACGTTATATTTTGAATATATTAGTTTTCCAAAAGAATGCACTCTTAGATTAACATATATTATTCAGATTTCAATAGTTTTAATAAAAAAATTTAAAGATTGGAAAATAACTTCACTGTTTGGAGCCTTAGTTGAGGGAAATCCTCTAACTTATAAGTCCTTTGGAGAATAAATTCTAGTTTTTATAAAATAATAACTTTAGCTGTTTATTGATTTTGAAACGAAATGGAGTTGAGACAATTGAAGAAACGTCCTGCATTTTCACTAAAAAAATTTATATTGATATTAGCACTTGGGGTTTTATTAAGCTCCTGTAATGTTGCTCCAAATGAAGATGAAGAAGGACAAGCTACCAATGAAAAACCAGCTGTCCAAAAAGAGGAAACCGAAGAAGAACTAGCTCAAAGATTGGCAGGAGGAAAGCTAGGTAGCGATAGTATTGCTTTTATTGGAGGTGGTACAAGTAATAAAATATGGGTGGCGGATGCAAAATACCACAAAATGTTAACAGCTATTGAAGTGGAAGGACCGAAACTCGAACGTACTCAACCTTATTACCCAAATCTACATGATGTACATGCTATGGTTTTTTCTAATGATTTTGAAGTAATGTATACCGTTAACTGGTACGATTATGATGAACCATCTGAAGTCATAGCGTATGATCCTAAAACATTTAATGAGCTTTGGCGATCTGAGGCGGGGCTAGGGGGCCACCATGCTGCGCTATCACCTGACAATAAATATCTTTTTGTAGCCAATCAATATGCTGATACAGTATCGGTTATTGATACCGAAACTAGGCAAAAGGTAAAAGATATCACAACTGGAATGGGCAATGATTATATTTCTCCAATCATGTATTGGAACGGTGAAGTTATTGATAGCCCTTACTTATTTGTTTCTGTTCATGATGGTGGTAGAGTTTTTGCCATCGATTGGGAAGCACTTGAAGTTGTAAAAGAGCTAACTTTTGGTGGTATGGTCCATGGTGTGAATTTATCTCCTGATGGTAAGTATGCATGGGCGGCTGTTATGAATGAAAATATAGTACCTGTTATTGATGTTGAAACACTAGAGGTTGTTCATACAATTGAAACGGAACAATCACCGATCCACTTGTCATTTAGTCCTGATGGTCAATTCGTATATTTTACTACTTTTGGTGATCAGATTTATAAATATAACACCGAAACTTATGAACAAGTATGGAATGTGACAGGTACATCTATACCAGCACATACAGGTGTAAGTCCTGATGGAAGAGAGTTATGGACACTTAATCATGCGATGGACAATAATCGTTATCCATATCAATTAGGTGGAAGTATCGCAGGGGGCATTCAAATTTGGGATACTGAGGACGGTTCACTGATAAATGAAATGCCTGCACATGGAACTCCACATGAGATGCAATTTGTTCCTTACTCTGCTGTAGGTGCCTTGGATATTCCAGAAGAAATTGATGAAGCCGAACCAAATGCACAAGCAATCAATTCTTATCGTCAGTCTTGTCTAGCGTGTCATGGTGCTAATTTAGAAGGCGCTTCTGGTCCATCTTTAGAAGGAATTAGTGAACGTTATACTGTTGAAGAAATCGAAAATATTATTAAGCATGGGCAGGGCTCGATGCCAGGTGGTCTCGTTTCAGATGAAGAGGCAGAACTAATAGCTGAATGGCTACACCAAGTTGAATAAAGCATCAACCCGAAAGAAAGAGATTTGGCTTTATAGACATCTCTTTCTTTCGGGTTATTTTACATATTTTTAAAACCGAAAGCTAATAACTATTCTTATGTAAGGAGGTGACTTATTAGTGAATGATAGATGCGTATTAGGTTGGAATAAAATTCTCCTATTTTTTATGATAATACTTATCTCAACTATTTGTTTAAGCTCTCCTACTGCAGCTAATGTATCGATTTCTGAATTAATTATCCAAGCGGAGCCAGGCGAGAAGATTATCATTCCAGAAGGTACTTATGAAGAAGTAGTAATTGTTACGAAACCACTTGAGATCATAGCTGAAGGAGTAAGTATCATCAATCACTCTGATGAAAGTGCTATACAGATATTATCTGATCTTGTTTCTATTACTGGAATTACGGTTCAACAAAATAGTCATTCACCAGCCATAGTTATTGATGGAAACGATAATAGGTTAAATAAACTTAAAATAATCAATTTAGGTATAGGAATAAAGTTAAATCAGTCAAGTAGAAATGTTATTGAAAACTCACATATTGAACGTAATCATCAGCATAACTTACCTGAACCTGCTACGAGCACAGACAATCAACTAGGGAATGGAATTGATTTATATGGTTCTCATGATAATATTCTTCGAAATAATACTCTGATCAATCAGTTGGATGGATATTATATCGTAAGTAGCTTACGTAACATTATTGAAAATAACAATGTTACTCATTCTCGTTATGGGTTTCATCTAATGTCTGCAGATGGCACGGAATTGAATAATAATTATGCAAGCAATAATATTACAGGAACTTTGGCAATGAATTCTGCAAATTTGAAGATTATAAATAATACTTTTGTTAAACAAAATTACCATGTTCACTCACAAGGTTTAATGATTTATGACGTAAATGAATCAATTTTCAAGGGGAATTTACTAGCAGAAAATATAATAGGGATATCTGTAGACCGCTCAAGTAATAATAATATTTCTGAAAATAAGTTACAGGCGAACTTTGTTGGATTCCAGATCGAAAGTTCAATGAATAACGCAATTATTCATAACGACTTTTTTACAAACGTTATTCAAGCGAGAACCACCGATAGTAATCAAAACATTGTTAGATTAAATTATTGGGACACCCATACCGGGTTAGATTTTACGGGGAATGGTGTTAGTGAGTTAGCTTTTCAAGCAGACCCTATTTTCCTTAATTTAGTAGACAAGCAACCACCATATCAACTTTTAGCGCAATCACCTGGAATGCTTTTTTTACAGCTACTATTTGATATGGATGATACTAAAATTTTAAAGGATACAGCTCCTTTGATGGAAGCATACTCAAAGCCAGTTTTAGTAAGTAAAAGTGCGTCACCATATGATGTGTTAATGTATGTGAGTTTAGCTTTTGGGTCGATTTTACTAATAATTGGAGGGAGAAGGATATGAAAAAGAACATCTTCACATTAATGATCATCATGCTTTTAATAGGAATAACAGCAACAGCTTGTGGTACGAAAGATGAAATACATTTACCTGGGGCAATTCAGTATGGGGTTGATCGCTGTGAGCATTGTAATATGTTAGTTTCAGAAGACTTCCATGCTACTCAGATCGTGTTAAATGATGGGCGATACTTACCATTTGATGATCTAGGATGTATGGTTGAATGGAGTCATGAACATGGGATGGAAAACGTAAACGTTCGTTATGTTCGTGATTTTAACTCAGGTGAATGGATTGTTTTGCAAGAAGCTACTTTTGTCTACTCACCTGATTTTCAAACTCCAACTCCAATGGATTATGGAGTGTATTCTTTTGCTTCAGAAAATGCAGCCAATGAGTTTGTAGCAGCGCACCAAATAGGTCAGGTACTTACATTTGCAAACCTAGAAACGCACCACTGGAAGAGCGGTATGATAGAAGGTCATCATGGAGATGGACATGGACATGGTGAAGAAGATGAGCATGATAAAGAAAACCATGAAGAAGAAAAGTCTCATGAAAAGAAAACAGGACATTAATTTCTAATAAAGAAGGTGACTCATTAGTATGTGTCAGCTCAAGTACTATAAGGGTGTGATACTTTTATAGCTCTAGTTAGAAGTAGTAACTACTTGGTGAGCAGAACTTATGAGTCATCCTCCTATGTAAATGTAGTTTTCAAAGGAGTTGGAATAGTGAACATTCTCACGATTGCAAAAAAAGAACTGAAATTAGGTTTTCGTAATCCCTGGTCTTATACATTTGTAATTACATTCTCATTACTTTCCATCGCCTTATTATTTATCAATGCAGACGTTGAAGCTGGAATTGGACAATACACGACTATGACTGGAACGATGATGAACTTACTCCTTTATTTCCTGCCTTTGATGACTTTAATGCTAGGTTCTTTCTCTGTAACAACGGAAAAAGAAGATGGGAATTGGCACTTACTGCTTTCCTATCCACTCTCGAGTAGTAATTGGCTCATAGGAAAATATCTAGGAATATTCTTCGTTATCATTGCAATTGTTTCGTTTGGCTTTGGAATAACAGGGATTATTGGTCTCCTATTTGGGGCAGCTTTCAATAGTAGTATTGGACTCTTTTTACTTATATTCTCTACATTACTAATAGTGATTTTTTTAGCGTTAGCCATATTTATTGGGACAGTTTCAGAAAATAGGTGGCAAGCGTTGACGATGAGTGTTAGTATCTGGATCATTTTTGTATTAGCTTGGCCAATCATTATGATCTCGACATTAAGTACGTTACAATACCAGACACTAAAGGTGATACTACAAATCGTTACCTTATTAAATCCAGCTGAATTTACGAGAATTTTTATGATTGTTCAGTTAGGTGGTGGAGCAGTATTTGGTCCTGAATATATTAGGTGGGTAGAATGGGCAAATTCAAGTTTTGGATCACTATATTTCGCTCTTTTGTGTTTTATTTGGGTTTGTTTTTTTATGATTTTTGCCGTTTATATTACTGAGAGGGGGAGAAAACATGGGTAATCAAGCGCTTTTAGAAATTGATAATGTTAGTAAGTCGTATGGATCTACTAGGATTGTTGACCCCTTTTCTCTCACGATGAATAAATCAAATATTATCGCCTTGTGCGGTGGAAATGGGGCTGGAAAAAGTACAATCATAAAAATGGTTACCGGATTAACGCAACCTATCACCGGAACTATTCGAATCAATGGGTTACTATGGCGTAAAGAACGAATGAACTATGCGAAACAGTTAGGGTATATGCCAGATGATTTTCACTTTCAAGAAGCTCTATCTGTCTTTGAATACTTAAGCTTTTATGCTTCTTTAAAAAAATCAACTAAGTATGTGAAAGAAACGCTAGAAATTGTTGGGTTATGGGACAAAAAGAGCCAACTTATCTCTAAGCTGTCAAAGGGGATGAGACAAAGACTCTTACTTGCACAAGCAATGGTATCAAAGCCAAAGCTTCTTTTACTAGATGAGCCAACAAATGGTTTAGATCCCCACTGGATCAAAACATTTCAAGAGATCATTATTTGCTTAAAAAATAACGGGCAAAGCATCCTCTTTTCGACACACAATATTGCAGTGGCGGAAGCAGTTTCTGACCAAGTCATTTTTCTGAGAAATGGTGTAATTATTGAAAAGGTTAACTTCATGAATGGGGAAGATAGAGATTTATCCAAGTATTATAAAGCGGTATTTGCTTAATAGTTTTTATCTTGGGTAATATATCCAAAAAGAAAATAGTAATGTGTACGAAGCTTTCGATTACTCTTAAAAAATAATCAGTGTAATAAAAAATCCTTCCTGCAGTAGTAATACTGTTGGCAGGATTTTTTTGCCTATACCTAAAATTTTTATCCAATATTTACAGCTAATAATCTCTTATTCTATCAATTAAAATGTAGATACAGAACTGCATAAAAATTCATGAGGAGAGATTATTATGATGAAGTTTAAGAAGGTAATAGCACTGTTCCTTACACTTATATTGGTATTGTCTTTAGCACCTCTATCTATGGTTGTAGAGGCGAAAAAACCAAACCAAAGTAGTAGCTTGGAAACAGCAACTGCTGCAGTGGAAAGAGCAGAGCTACATCGCACGTGGGAATATGTAAACCTTGCTCAAAAAGAGATTGATAGTTTAGGGAATGGCAAACCAATTCGAGCAAGTAAGGATGATTTGCAAAACCGGTTAAATGTAGTCAAGAATGAATTAGTTCTTAAAGACTCTGAACAAATTAAAGAAGAAAAACCAACAGAAGAGGAACCAGTCAACGAAGAACCGAAAAAAGAGATTCCACAAGAACCGATCAACGAAGATCCAATTGAAGAAATTCCAGTAGAAACCGCACCTTCAAAAGACGTACAAGAACCTATTTATCACGTAGTTAAACCTGGAGATACGCTTTGGTTAATTTCTTTAACATACGGTGTTAGTGTTGCTGAAATTAAAGAATTAAATAACTTAACCTCTGACATGATTTTTGTTGGACAAGTATTGTTAATCGTTGCTGGAAGTGAAGTAGATGAAGAGCTAAAAGACGAAAAAAATCCAGTCCAAGATTTAATGATCCTTGGATTTTACACAAAGTATTGGAATAACGACTTAATCTCTTATCAGTCATTAACTGCAAAGCATGAGTATTTGAATACAATTGCAACTGCAAGTCTTGATGTAAATTATGATGGTAGCATTACTGGCTTTATTCCACATGAAGCTCTTGATTTTTCAAAAGGGAATGACGTTTTCACGTATGCGACATTCCAAAATCACTTCGATCCAAACTTAACAAGAGCGATTTTCACTAACTCTTTATTACAAGAAACAGTTATTTCAAACATGGTCTCATACGTTAAAGAACATGGGTATAAAGGAGCAAACCTTAACTTTGAAAATATGTATGCTTCTGACCGTTCATTATTTAATCGCTTTGTCACAGAAATGACAGATGCTTTTCATAAGGAAGGTTATCCTGTAATGGTATCTGTTCCAGCAAAAACATGTGATTGTCCGACATGGGCTTGGAGTGGTACATTTGATTTTGAATTCTTAGGAAAAAGTAATGTTGATTATATTCAAGTGATGTCCTATGATCAGCATGGTTCATGGGGGAACCCTGGTCCAGTTGCAGGGTATAATTGGATGAACGGCGTATTAAACTACGCTACTGCTCATATTGCTTCGAATAAAATTCTACTCGGTTTACCTGCATATGGGTATGATTGGAACATTTCAAAAAATACGGGCAACCGAGCTCTTACTTTAAAACAAATTGATCAACTTATTGCTACACATAATCCCGAGATTAAGTGGAATAGTTTAGAGCGTACGCCTTATTTCAATTATGTAGATGCAAATGGCGATAACCGTACAGTTTTCTTTGAAAATTTTGATAGTCTATCGGTAAAAACAAGTTATGTAAATAGTTATAAGCTTGCAGGAATTTCAATGTGGCGTATGGGCCAAGAAAATGAGATGTTCTGGTTAGCTGTACAAGATGGTTTAAAAAAATAATACGTAGATCTCATTAATACAAGGATGACTCAATCTGTCACCTCAAGGACAATATAGAACTAACTATATTGCCTGAGGTAAGATACATATGAGTCATTTTTTTTTGCGTTCACTAGTTGAGTGAATTTCATAATTACCAAAAATGAGCCATATCAAACTATATGTATATGTAGTTGCGAGTGGTTTTACGCAACTGCATATAGTATCAAAATGGCGATAATATAGAATTATGAAATTCATTAAGTTAAGCAAATCAAACGATGAAGATAGTAACAAAGCTCCTTTGTTAAATGCATCTTATCGTGAAAAAATGCATAGATAGAGATTATTAAATGTGTTAAAATCAAATAAAACTTAATGGAACTAAACAAAACTTAACAAAACTAAACGAAATCTATCATAGAAATTGATTTTTTCTGACGCCTAAGGTCTTTTTTAAGAATGGAGGGGTGAATGATTATGAGCGAAACGACATATACACCTGACGATATCGCAAAACTATTTAAAATATCGAAACATACCGTTTACGAGCTTATAAAAAGAGGCGAGTTAAATGCTTTTAAAGTTGGCAATAAAATGCGAATTAATCCCGAAGAACTAGAAAGGTTTAAAAGTAGCTCCCAAGCTTATCAGAGTAATAGTACAAATGTTGTTAATTCTCAACCTTCACTTAATACAACAGTTCGGTTAACTGGAAGTCACGATTTTCTAGTAGAGCAATTAACAAAGTATGTGAGTCAACAAACGAGTATGCAACTCCAACCAACGTATATTGGTAGCCTTGAGGGTCTAATGATGTTGTATCGAGGAGTTGCCGATGTTGCCGCAGTTCATCTTCTAGATCCAACGTCAAAAGAGTATAATATTCCTTTTATTAAACAGTTCTTTATTCATGAGCGAATATCAGTGATTGGACTAGCTTCGAGAGAGCAAGGTTTTATAGTGGCAAAAGGAAATCCTAAAAAGGTTACTTCTTTTAAGGACTTAACACGGAAAGAGATCGTCTTTGTTAATCGCCAAAAAGGTTCGGGGACGCGCTTCTTATTAGATGCTTTCTTGGCGGAACAAGAAATAAAACCTAATCAAGTTAAAGGCTATGAAAATGAAGAATGGAACCACTTGGCGACGGCTTCTCACATTAGTAGGGGAAGTGCTGATGTAGGATTTGGGATTAGGTCTGCAGCTGAACAATTAGGATTAGATTTTATCCCTGTCACTGAGGAACAATTTGATCTCGTGTTTCGTTGGACTAATGAAAATGAAAACGAACTTAAAAGCTTATATGAACTTATTTGTTCGAAACAATTTAAGCAGAGTATTGCTCAGATACCAGGGTACATGCTTAAAGGTTTAGGTGAGATAAAATACAAAACATATAGTTAGGGGCGGCTACTCATGAGGGTTAATCGTAAGTTCATGTTAAGTATTGTTGCACTATTTCTGTTAATGGTGGTAGCTTGTACAAAAAATGAACCAGCAAAGGATAATGTTCCAAGTGATACCCAAGCTTCAACGGAGATGATCTTAGCGACAACTACAAGTACACAAGATAGCGGACTTTTAGATGTGCTGATTCCACTTTTTGAAGAAAAGTATAGTATAAAAGTGAAAACAATTGCAGTTGGAACAGGCCAGGCACTAGCAATGGGAGAACAAGGTGAGGCCGATGCTTTGTTAACGCATGCTCCTGTAGCTGAAATGAAATTAGTAGAAAGCCAACACGTAATTAACAGAAAAAGAGTTATGTATAACGAATTTATTATCGTTGGTCCCAAAACGGATCCAGCCAGTATCTATGGTGCTAGTGTTGTGACAGCTCTTCAAAAAATCTATGAAACAAAAGCAACATTTGTATCTAGAGGAGATGACTCTGGTACTCACAAAACGGAGTTAAACCTTTGGGCAACAGCAGAACTTAATCCTGTAAATGAAAGTTGGTATTTAGAGACTGGCCAGGGAATGGGAAATACACTTCGCCTAAGTGCCGAAAAAGAAGGCTATGTATTAACCGATCGAGCCACGTACTTAGCGCATGCGAAAAACTTTGACGATATGAAAATTTTAGTCGAAGGTGACGATGTCTTGTTAAACATCTATCACGTGATGCAAGTAAAAACACAAAAGCATTCGCTAGTTAACGGTGAAGCTGGACTACTTTTTGTAGAATTTATGGTAAGTGAAGAAGCTCAAGCAATTGTTAGAGATTTTGGTGTTGAATTATATGGTCAACCACTGTTTGTCCCATATACAGAATAACTTTTAAGTGAGTGTTGCATAATGAACTTCTTATTTGAAGGAATAGTAAAAGCAATCGAAATGATAATAAGTGGTGATCGTGAGATACTGCAAATCACCTATACGACATTACGGGTTTGTTTAACAGCTATTTTTATAAGTACAGTTGTTGGTCTTCCTTTAGGAGTTTTATTAGGGTTACGTTCATTTCCAGGTAAAAAGCTCGTTCTTGTTTTTGTGAATATCGGAATGGGTTTACCACCAGTTGTAGCAGGACTTTACATTACGATGTTATTATGGCGGTCCGGTCCACTAGGGCATTTAGGTTTGCTTTATACAACCCATGCAATCATTATTGCGCAAATTATTGTATCCCTACCAATCATTATTGGGCTAACATCAGCAGCCTTTGGCCAGATTGATAGTAAAATGCTCATACAAATTAAAGCACTAGGAGCAACGAAATTTCAAAGGCTCTGCTTGCTTTTAAGAGAAACTAAATTAGCCATTTTGGCGGCAATCATGGCGGGGCTCGGACGAGTTCTAGCTGAGGTAGGTGCTGCGATGATGGTTGGTGGAAATATCAAAGGCGACACTCGTATTTTAACAACATCAATGGTAATGGAAGTATCGAAAGGGAATTTTGATGTCGCTATTGCCCTTTCACTTATTTTAATGACTTTAGCATTTATCATCACATTTATCTTAACGTCATTACAACAAAGGAAGCAGCGAGTATGAAGATACTAGAACTAAAAGATGTAAAGGTCTTCTCAAACAAGCATACTCTTTTGGATATTCCTACTTTTTCTTTACAAGAAGGGGATTTAGTAGGAGTAATTGGTCCCAATGGTGCTGGGAAGAGTACGTTATTAAAAATATTGTCATTTTTGGAGGCACCAACTGAAGGCCAAGTTCTGTATAAAGGCGAAGAAAAACGCGCGAATACACTCTCGTTACTGCTTAGGAGAAAGTTCGCGGTTGCCTTACAACAATCTCTGTTGTTTGATATGACGGTTTATCAAAATGTCGCTCTAGGATTAAAGCTTAGAAAAGAAAACAAAAATGTTATTGATGAGAAAGTGAGCTATTGGTTAACTAAATTTAACATTGCTCATCTGGCCAAAAAGAATGCTAGGTCATTATCCGGAGGAGAAGCCCAGCGAGTAAATCTTGCCCGAGCTTTAATACTGGCTCCAGAGGTTCTCTTTCTTGATGAACCGTTTTCGGCTCTCGATTTCCCGACGAAGGCACAGCTCATTCAGGACTTTAAAGAAATACTAAAGGATACTGGCACAACTACCTTTTTAGTTAGCCATGATTTGTTAGAAATTAAACATTTAACGAAGAGTTTAGCAGTTATCCTGAATGGTAAAGTAGAACAGTTCGGAAATACAGCGGAAGTCGTTGATCACCCAAATGAGGCTTGCGCGTCGTTTTTAAATAAGTGGAAAGAGCTTTATATCGTGTAAAGAAGAGGCTGAGGCAAAAGGTCATTATACAATGACTATTGAGTCAAGCCTCTTCTGCGATTATATCCGAAAGTCAGTTTTCCGCCTCATCTAACCTCATCCAGCTCATAAGATGATGTATAGCAAAGCCTCCATAGGAGCTACGGTTACGGTATTGCTTATGTACGTCTCTACGCTCTTTCTCCAACACTTCAGTGCCGAGATCAAAAAAACTGGTGTGCGCTTCTAGCAGTTCAACCGTTTCTAAGGCAATAACGATTTGTTTGCCAAGTTCATCTGCCCAAGCTATTTCCTCTTGAATGATTTCAATTATTCCATTGGCGCCATGCGCTTGATTTCGATAAGCCATAATAGTAATTTCGTCTGTTTCCTGGATAATCCACTTCGCAAGTACTCCAGAACCAAATTGATTATTGAATTGAATTTCATCAAACCAAAATGGAATGTCTACACCAAACGGAAGTTGAAGTTCTTGCGCTCCCATTACCATTCTTTTAATTGATTTTTGATAGGTAAGAATAGCTTCTTCTTGATTTTCGAGCCAATCACTCTGTAAGTAGGGCTCGATATCTAAATGGATTCCTTGGAATTGAGCTATAGACTCTGTCGTATCTTGATAAGCCGATACCCAACGCACGAAGCGATCATGGTCCGCTTGATTCCAATCTGGTGAACCATCTAGTGCATGAACAGCAATTCCCATTTCAGCTAACTCCGTAATAAAAAGTCGATAGTGATCGTATGGGACTCCAGGGTCGATCTGCAAAAATAATGTATCAATCTTTTTATCTTCTAGAAATAGTTTGATTTCATCGACATCAGCCTTTGCAGTGATGAGAGAAGTGTCCCACAACCATGATTTCATTTGGATGTCATCCTTTTCCGTGGAAATTGTAAAAGCTAAAAGGGTTATACTTAAAAATAGAACGATAAAAATAGCTACTCTACTCGGTAATATTATTCTTTTGTCCACACGTTTATTGACCATTTTTACAATACCTTTCGCTCAATAATAGAGCCATACTTAGACTACCTTCGATCATTATTGGAGTATCAACCATATTGATAGGAGTAAGTCGTTATTTGACTTAGAATTACCATAAAGCAAATTGCTATGAAATGTACATTATTTATAGATATTAATTCTGGAGCGTATCTCTTTGAAAAAATTGTTCAATGTTACTACTATGATTCTTTTTGTCCCTCTTATCCTTCCTCCATACATTGCTTGGATAATTAGCGACAAGAAGGAATTAAATATTGCTATTATCGTGAAAACCGTACCTGACGATAGCTATCGGGAACATAATGGTCCTACTTGGTTTTTAAACAACCAGAAAATCGTGAAACGCCATTCACAAGATCGCTACGAAATAGATGATTACTAAAATCATAAATTGTTCAATTTACAAACTAAAAAATGGAAATATTTATGATAAAATGGGATCGAAAGTGAGAGACGCTAAATTACAGAGAAATCATCTAATAATTAGGAGTTTTTTGAGTAAAGACTTATTAGAAGAAGGTGATAAGGCTTAAAAAAAGGGGGGATTTAAAATGAATGTAATTACCTATTCACTAATGGAAAACAGTCAAGTCAACTCTGATCAATACTACAATAACATTACTATTTTTACTGATGAAGTGCTAAAAGAAGGAAGAATATCACTTACACCAATAGTTGACTCCTATCATGCTCATGTTAATACTAGTCAACATCAAGATGAGACCATATTGGAACTGCTTATCCTAGGAACCCTTGGGAGAGTATATGGTAAATCTGCTTTAAAGCTAAAAAAAATACAACATCAGCTATTAAGTAGGGTTTCAGAAATAAGGCAGAAGAATGATAGGCTAAAGCCTGGGATGAATGTCTTAAAGGGTGTAATGTCTACCGTATTTTTATCACCGAGTCCACATAATGATAGTACACCACCAGTTCAAAATTTACAGCAGTACAACAAGCTAATCCTCTGGTTAGAGGCAACGGGAGAATTTAGTAATGAAGTAAAAAGGCTTCGGAGATGGGAAGGCTATTTAAGTACTCTACCAAATAAATTCACCAGTGAGATTTTAAAGTCTGTATGGACCTTTGCAAATTGGTTTGAGGAGCGCAGTGCGGAAGTCCTTGGTAAATACTCCGTTAATGTGGTTGACTATTTAGATGATCCAAAAAACAAAAAATATTGGCGTGAGGATATGATATTTTGTAACCGTAGACGGGTTGAATATCATCTAAACATGGTTGGCGCAGAAATAATGAATAGAGTCTTTATGAATGACTTTAAAAACACCGCTAAAAAAATTCTGTTATTACCAATATGCATAACTTCACCCAGTAAGTTAAAATGTCAGTCAGAAGCTTATGGGAACAAATTTAAGTGCAAAGGTTGTTCTAGTAAATGCCAAGTTAAGCAGTTAAGTAAACTAGGAGAAAAATTGGGTTTTCAGGTGATGGTAGTTCCACATGAATCGTCGATATCGTCAAATGGTAGAAAGGATGCTTTATTTGCTGAAAATACTGGAGTAATTGGGGTAGCTTGTGTACTTAACCTCATTTCAGGTGGTTGGATGTTAAAAGATATCGGGATACCTGCTCAATGTGTTTTATTGGATTATTGTGGTTGTAAAAATCATTGGGATAACAAGGGGATACCTACTTGTATTAATCTAAATAAACTACAAGAAGTCATAAAAAAGGTTGATAGCTGCTAATGACGTACAACCGTTAATTAAAATTCTTGATTTGCGGATCGAGCGTTGTAGCTGGTAAATAAGTCAAGTTGAGATTAGATATATTTTTTATGTTAATATGTAACTTGTTACATAACTAAGGGATATGCAAACTCATACTTGCTGCAATACTAACTCATTTCCAAATCTTAAAAAATCCTAACTATTCCTAGAGGATGATAGTTAGGATTTTCAAAATGGCTAATAAAAATCGCCTATTTAATGAGCTTATTGTTAATTTCTATATATTCCTTTTTAGTCGATCAACTTTCTTGATATTTATCTTTTACCAATTAAGCCATAAAAGAAAATATTAGTTATGTCCTCGGTTAACGGTAATATACTTTGATAGACCTCTTCACGTTGGAGGTAGTCAGTAAACATGTTTAAATAAAATGAAATTGCTTCATTAGATAAATTTGGATCGATATACCCCTGTCCTTTTCCTTCACTGATTAATTCGTTTAAGTATGGGATAGCCTTTTCAGTATAGGATTTTGCAAAATAATGATTTTTCGTATACTCACTCATAATGTATTGATAAAATTCATCGTGTATTTGAGTAGCTGCCTCCTTTTTCTTAAAAATTAGCGTCTTTATTTTTTCAGGAAAAGGTATTTTTGCATCGAGAACGTTGCGGAAATCATCCATTGCTGTATCAACATAATAAATAAAAGTATCATGAGTTAGGTTATGTTTGCTTTCAAAATAATTATAGATCGTCACTTGAGAAACCTTAGCCGCTTTCGCTATTTCAGCAATGGATACTTTTTGGATGCCGTGTTTCATAAATAGGACTAATGCTGCCTCTAAAATACTCTGTTTTTTTTGTTCTCTTCGCCGTTGGAAACCATCCATTTCTTTCACCTCAAAGTTAGTTTAATAAAAAATTTGAAATAAGACAAATAAAATAGTTCAAAATCTATTGTCAAAGTATATAATTTTGTATATTATGAAATATATAAGTGTAAATATTTCATAACTTATAAAAAACGAAGAAAAGTGAAGTCCTACACAAATCATTAATAAGAGGAGGATTTTAAATGACCATATTAAAAACAGTCGATGTAACGAAAAAATTTGGTAAGTTCATGGCATTAGATGGTGTGAACTTAGAAGTTAATAGTGGGGAGGTATATGGATTTATTGGTCCAAATGGGGCAGGGAAATCAACGACAATTCGGATCTTACTCGGTATTTTGAAAGCGACAGAAGGGGAAGTAAAAATTTTTGGAATGGATGCTTGGAAAGATGCAGTTGAAATACATAAGAGAATATCTTATGTACCTGGTGATGTGAACCTTTGGCCCAATTTAACAGGTGGAGAAGTTATTGATTTGTTTATGAAAATGAGGGGATCGACGAACAATAATCGCCGTGAAGAATTAATTCGGAAATTTGACTTAGATCCGACGAAAAAATGTCGCACCTATTCAAAAGGTAATCGTCAAAAGGTTGCATTAGTAGCTGCTTTCTCATCGGATGCAGATTTGTATATTTTGGATGAACCAACGTCTGGACTAGATCCGCTCATGGAAAAAGTGTTTCAAGAATGTGTGTTGGATGCAAAACGTGCCGGAAAAAGTGTGCTACTTTCAAGTCATATCTTATCTGAAGTAGAAAGATTATGTGACAAAGTTGCGATTATTCGTCAAGGGAAGATTATTGAAACTGGTACGTTAGATGAGCTACGTCACTTAACGAGAACGAATTTACTTGTTGAAACGAAGCAACCGATACCTGCTTTAGGTGATCTAATAGGGGTGCATAATATAGAAAAGAAAGATCAAGCGATTTCTTTCCAAGTAGATCCAGAAGAATTAGATACTGTGATGAGGTATGTGACTCAGTTCGGCCTTGCTAGGTTAGAAAGTTCACCACCAAAATTAGAAGATTTATTTATGCGTCATTATGAAGGAGATGGAGACAATTCACATACAGGAGTGGGAGGTGAGTCCTAATGTGGAAACAGCTATTTAATCAAACTGGTAAGACTGCACGTTTCATTATTCGACGCGATCGGATTCGTCTACCTATTTGGTTAATTTCGATAGCATTTATTACGGTGATTACTGCTAGCTCATTTACGGGGTTGTATCAATCAGATATTGAGAGACAGGCAGTTGCAGAGACGATGCGTAACCCTGCGATGACAGCAATGGTTGGTCCTGGCTATGGGTTGGATAACTACACTGAAGGTGCAATGATGGGCCATCAAATGTTGTTATTTACCGCAATAGCAGTGGCAATTATGAGTATTTTACTTGTTACACGTCATACGCGTGCCGATGAAGAGGAGGGACGGATTGAGTTAATTCGTTCATTTCCTGTTGGACGATTATCAAATCTTAGTGCAACGGTTATTGTGCTGTTCAGTGCAAATGTTCTTTTAGCTTTGATTGTCGGTATCGGATTGTCTGCTATAGGAATTGAAAGTCTTGATTTACATGGTTCACTTTTATATGGAGCAGCGCTAGGGGCAACGGGAATTTTCTTTACTGCTGTTACTGCCCTTTTTGCTCAAGCTTCAGGAAATACGAGAGGGACGATTGGTTTTTCCTTTACTGTGTTACTAGGCGCCTATCTAATTCGGGCGATCGGTGATGTCAGTAGTGAAGCTCTTTCTTTGTTCTCACCACTAGGGTGGATATTAAGAACCGAAGTGTATGTGAATAATTATTGGTGGCCAATTATTCTTACAGCTGGGGCATCACTTGTTTTAGTTGCTATCGCGCTTTACTTGAATTCAATTCGAGATTTAGATGCAGGATTATTACCAGCAAAGCCAGGTAGAAAACATGCATCTCGATTTTTACAAAGTCCGATTGGTCTTCCTTTTAGACTGCAACGGACTGGAATTATCGCTTGGGCGATTGGAATGTTTATATTAGGGCTTTCATACGGTTCTGTATTAGGTGACTTAGAAACCTTTTTGGAAAGTTCTGAGATGATGAGAGAAATGTTACAGGCTGTAGATGGTTTATCGTTAACCGAGCAATATATTACGATGCTGATGGCGATTATTTCAATGATTTGTACAGTCCCAGTTTTATTAATAATATTGAAGTTAAAAGGGGAAGAAAAACGGAGTCATATTGAACATATACTTGCTCGTGCCATTTCACGAACTCGAGTGATGGGAAGCTATTATTTTTTGTCTATGTTCTTTGGATTTGTCATGCTATTTCTTTCAGTAGTTGGATTGTGGTCAGCGGCAGCTGCCTCGATGGATGACCCGCTATCATTTGTTTCAATCTTTCAAGCAGCCATGGTTTATTTACCAGCAATGTGGATGATGATTGCGGTAGCGGTGTTACTAATTGGAATTTTCCCTTCTATGACAGGCTTCGCCTGGTTGTATTTAGGTTACTCGTTCTTTGTCGTTTATTTAGGAGGGTTTCTTCAATTTCCAGAGTGGATGGGGAAATTATCACCATTCGGCCATATTCCAAAACTACCAGTAGAAGACTTTGACTTATTAAAAGTGTCAACACTAACTGGTATTGCTATTCTTTTCGTATTAATCGGGTTTTTAGGATATAACAAACGAGATATTACAGGGTAATAGGCTTATAATCTAAAAAGTCCTTCACGAGTAGGTGCGCTTCAACTAAGATTTCTGATAAAGTACATTGAAAAGTCTTAGAGAAATCGTTCTCTAAGACTTTCTTCATAGGCTTAATCTACCTCCATTAATGAACTGGCAAGTATTTAAACTGTTTTTTTACCGATTTTGTTTTTTGCCTATTGTCTGGCAATAATACTTATTAAGAAATAATGAGTTATTTCCGGAAAAAGATTGACAATTGCGAACAATTTATGATAAAACCGTTATAAGATAATTTAGCGCTTAAAAGTACGAAAGTGTTCTGAGGGAACAGTGAATACTAAAAATAGGGGGGAGTTTTTACCGTGGGAGATAATTGTAAAATTTTGGACTGTACCATTCGTGATGGAGGATTAATAAATAATTGGGACTTCAGTGTTGAATTTGTTCAAGACTTGTATAACGGTCTTAGTGCTGCAGGGGTTGAATACATGGAGATTGGCTATAAAAATTCAGCCAAGCTTCTTAATGCAACGGAACCTAATCCGTGGAGATTTCTAGATGATCACTTTCTAAAAGAAATTATCCCTGAAAAAAAGTTTACGAAATTATCTGCGCTTGTGGATATTGGCCGAGTAGATCCCAATGATATATTGCCACGTGAAGAAAGTGTTCTAGATATGATCCGAGTGGCATGTTATATTCGAGAAGTAGATAAGGGGATAGAACTTGTTCAGATGTTTCATGATATGGGCTATGAAACATCTCTTAACATCATGGCGCTCTCAAATGTACCAGAACATCAACTTATTGAGGCCTTTAAGTTAGTGAATGAATGCCCTGTAGATGTCGTTTATATCGTTGACTCTTTTGGTAGCCTAGATCCTGCAGATATTGAACATCAAGTGAAAAAGTTTAAAGCGATGATCCCAAATAAAGAGCTTGGGATTCATACACATAATAACATGCAGTTAGCATTTGCGAACACGTTAGTGGCGCTACGAAATGGAGTTACGTTCCTTGATTCATCTGTTTACGGTATGGGGCGTGCGGCTGGTAACTGTAACACAGAGCTACTCGTAAGTCATATCCAAAAACCGAGCTATGAATTAAAGCCTGTTCTTGGAGTGATTGAAAAGCATATGCTAGAAATGCGTCAAAGGTGGGAGTGGGGATATATCATTCCTTACATGATTTCTGGTACGCTTAATGAACACCCTCGTGTCGCAATGGCCTACCGGGCAAGTGATGAACGTGATAAGTTTATTGATTTTTATGACAAAGTAACAGCACCTGAATCTTCTCTAGCACCAGCATCTAAATAGGAAATTTCTTAAGGTACCTCAAGGTGGGTACCTTTTTTGTTTCTTTGCTCCACATTATGCTACTCAAAAAATTATATGTGTGACAGAGGCATTTGCCGCTTAAAATCAATCCTTACTATTAAAAATAGTCGTTGTAGAATTTTTTGCTTTAGAAAGGGCAATAATGGTGTATTAATGTTCCTAATTTTTATTAGGAAAGGGGAGTTTAGGTGAAAAAGACTTTTTTGAAAGTAAAGGATAATATATGGCTGATACCAAGTATTTATTGTGTTATATCATTGCTTTTATCAATTCTTGTTATATATGTAGATATATCGTTAAATGAATTTCTGAACAAACATCTTCCTGGATACTTAATGACAAGTGTAGAATTAGCACAAATCATCTTAGGGACAATTGCTGCAGCCTTAGTAACGATGACGACGATTACGTTCTCAACGATTATGGTTGTTTTGACAACGTATTCCTCACAGTTTTCGCCAAGAATATTAAAAGGCTTCATTACAAAATCTTCTACAATGAGAGTGTTGGGAATTTTTTTAGGTGGATTTATTTATTCGATTCTTTCTTTATTATTTATGAGAAAGGCAACCGTCGATGATCATGTGCTTTCAGCTACAGTAGGAGTATTAGTAGCTTTTGTTTGCCTTGCATTTTTCGCCTATTTTATTCACAACGTCGCGACATCAATTCAAGTAAGTAACGTTATATACGAACTAGCAAATGATGCGCTAAAAACGACTAAGCGTGAGCAAGATGCTTTAAAAAAATTTAAAACTAAGACCGTTGATGAAGAGCCAGAACTACCACGTGAATTTGATAAAGTTAGAGAGATTACCGGAAAAGAATATGGTTATATCCAATTAATTGATTATCCAAGTCTGTTTTCATTAGCGAAAGAGAAAAACTGGCTAATTGAAGTAAATCAATATATAGGACACTACGTGACAAACAAAAGTAAATTGTTAACAATTTATTATAAAAAAGATGACGATTTTCAGCTGAAAGTTAGTGATTTTATAACAATTGGTGATGAGAGAACATCAATTCAAGATATTGAATTTTGCTTGATAAAAATGGTAGAGATCGCCTTGAGAGCTATCTCACCAGGGATTAATGATCCCAATACAGCCATTGATTGTATTCGATTTTTAAGAACACCTTTAACAGAGGCCTTAAATAATGGTGGTAGATATATTTTGTTTTTTGACGAGAAACAAATGCCACGATTAATAAAGAAAAAGGAAAGTACAGAGCAGTTACTATATACAACCTTTTACCAAATTAGTTATTACGGAAAGCAAGATATATCAATTCTTTTAGCGATATTAGATACACTAATCGAAGTTAATCAATATAGTAATCATAAAATAAAGGTTGAAATTAAAACGTATGCCCAATATGTGATTAACAAATTTAATAGAGAAGTTTTAGACGAAATAGATCGTAAGCAATTAGTGATAAAGCAGCAGAAGCTAGGAATTTTGTAACCAAATTAACTCGAAGACTCTACTAGTTACAGTAATCAAAAAAAATAGTTTTTCCTAGAAATCCTTACTGTTCAAGAAAAGCCTTGGCAGAAGGATTTTTTAGTTATTTAATATTATTTAGCGCAACTAAAATAATGCATTTAGTTTAGTTAAACGATTTTCAACTAGATGAAACTTAGTAGGAGAATTTTATTGTACTGATCAACTAGCATATACCAAATTTAAAATGTAAAATTTGTCGATCGTTTTTTATATCAATTATTGTAGGAAACTAATATAATCAAAATTATCAAACTATTTAGAAAAGAATTAGGAGGTTAAAGAAATTTGTTAAGTGTAGTGCTAAGTTAGTTAATTTGGAAGGGGAATTGTAGATGAGTTTAAAAGGTTACCGCAAATTGTTCAATAGTTTACTAGTATTTACACTTATTTTCACACTAATTTTTCCGGCATTTGGAGCAGCAGCAACTACAAATGGTGGGGGACTATCTCTAAAGGATCAGTTAAGTAATGAGGCTTTAGTACAAATGAAAGACCTAATTGCACAGCAAAAAGCTGCCTTAAGTAACGATCCTGTATTACATCCTGATTTACAAAACCTTACCGGAGATGAAGAGATATCGGTTATAGTACAACTTTCTGAACCACCTGTAGGTTTTGAAAAAGGTAAGAGGAAAGTTGCAGGTAAAGGTTTCTCAAAAGCTGATGAGAAGAAAGTAAAGGATAAAGTTAATAACCAACAAAGAAAGTTTGAGAAGGATTTAAGTAAAAAAGGGGTAAAAGCTAAAAAAGGTTTTACGTACAGTCATGCAATTAATGGTATGGCGGTGAAAGTGAAGGCTAGTGAAGTACATAAATTGCTAGAATTAGAGGGTGTATTACTAGTCGAGCCTGATTTAGAAGTAGTTGCTTTAGCAAATCCAACTGTATCTAATGATGGAGTTGAATATATTAATAGTGTTACGCATTTAGATGTCCCAGCTGTTTGGGATTTGGGTTATGAAGGAGAAAATGTAAAAGTAGCTGTTCTAGATACTGGTATAGACTATCATCATCCAGATTTTGAAGGGGTATACAAAGGTGGATTTAACTTCGTTCCACATACGGGATCAGATTATGCAAGAGCACGAGCGTTTGATGATCCGTATGAAACTTCACCTTTAGATCGACCTTCTAATAGAGGGGAATTTAATGCAAACGGTAGTTCATTCTATACAACACATGGAACGCATGTGGCCGGAACAATTGCAGCCCAAGGTAAAAATGCTTACGGAATGATTGGTTTAGCTCCAAAAATCGATTTATATGCATATCGCGTTTTAGGAGCATACGGAAGTGGAGCGACTTCTGGTATTATCGCTGGTATCGATAAATCCGTTGAAGAAGGAATGGATATTATTAATCTCTCATTAGGTGGGAGTAGTAATAGCCAAATCGCAGCTGATTCAATTGCGATTAATAATGCAACCCTTGCTGGGGTAACAGCTGTCATTGCTACAGGTAACAGTGGATCAGGTCGTGGCACGATTGGAAATCCTGCTACAGCTGCGTTTGCAATATCAGTTGGAAATACGACTGTTCCAGAAGATGTCATCACTGCTCAAGGTACTACAATTGTTGGTGAATCTACAATAACAAGCAATCTAAAGCTAATGGGGTGGAAATTAGGGCAAAAAGCAGAAAATATTCTTCAGGGATCACTAGATTTAGTTGCTATTGGTGGTTGGGGTGAACCGAAGGATTATGTAGGAAAAGATGTTGAAGGAAAAGTGGTAGTAGTTACTCGAGGAACAACACCTTTTGTTGATAAAATTGCTGCTGCAAAAGCTGCAGGTGCAAAGGCAATAATAATTTATAATAATGCTGCTGGACATATAAACATCGGACTTGGTGATTCGTTAGCATTTATCCCGGCCTTTGATATGGCACGTGAAGAGGGCTTAGCTCTAGTAAATGCGTTGAATACGAATGAAGGTCAAGGTCAAGTTAGTTTTGCTAGTTTTAATTATGATAAAACGCCTGGTGACGAGGTTAACAACTCTAGTTCGCGTGGACCGTCTAATCCAGTATTTGATATTAAGCCAGATGTAACAGCACCTGGAACGAATATCCTATCAACTGTTCCTGCGTACAAGAAAGACTTTCCAGATGCAGATTATACAGAAGCATTTGATCGTTATACTGGAACTAGCATGGCTACACCACATGTAGCTGGAATTGCTGCCTTATTAAAATCACAGCATCCGAGCTGGACACCATTTGATATTAAAGTAGCTATCTCAAATACTGCTAAACAATTAGATACAGCTAGATTTGATGTATTTGCACAGGGACCGGGAAGAGTTCAACCGTTAAAAGCGGCAACAACAGAAGCGTTAGCTTACGCAAAGGATACAACGGCATTTTCAGGTAAAACATATGAGAATGTGAAAGGAACTATTACGTTTGGAAATGTTCCAACAGGTTCAGCTACGACAGTTACAAGAGATGTAGTTGTTAAAAATTTAACTGGATATGCAAGTAATTATGATGTTTCAGTTCAGGTGACAAAAGCCGCTACTGGAAATTTAGCGGGTACTCATGTAACCGTTGATCAATCAAGTTTCACACTAACAGATGAGAAAACGTTAAAAGTAACATTAAATGTTCCGGCTGGGTCTGCTTCAACTGAGATATTAGGCTATGTACACATTACAAATGGAGCAACAAGCTTAATTTTACCATTTGCAGCGAACTTTGCTCCGCCAACAGGATTAAAGAGCTTAACGCTTGATCACTATGATCTTTCACCAAACGGTGATGGGAAGCTAGATAGCACAACCCTCCGTTATGAATTCTGGAATGCGCAACGAAGAACATATATTGAGCTATGGGATGCTGCCAATCCAAATGGTGGATTTTATGGAGATGGTTATATTGGCTGGTTAGTAAATCAGGCTTCAACAACAGTAGGTCCAAAAACTTACAATTTCGATGGAACTTATATACCATGGGGAGGCTCAACAAGAGCAATGGTACCAGAAGGTGTTTATACAGTTGACATAACGACATTAAATTTTTTGGGTACAGCGATTGTCACCTCGGGTTGGACTGGACCACTGTATATTAAATATTCAGCACCAGAGATTTTAACAGCTGATTTAGCCACTACAAATTCAGCGGCTTATGAACTCTCTGGACAAATTGATGATAAATATATTGATTTTGCGCCAACGGTAAAAAATGTCTTTGGTCTAGATTATGATGTAAATGAAAAGTTGACTGTTAGTTATGAAATTACAAATAGCCAAGGTGAAGAGGTAGGAACGTACCCACTTACACTTAACCAAGATGGTACCTTTAATGTTTCTGTAGAAGGTCTAGCCCTTGGTGATAATACAGTAAAACTTACTGTCGTAGATGAAGCACAAAACAGTGCTGAAAAAGAATTGACAATTACACGAGTAGATACAGAAGCACCAGTAACGAGTGCCTCTGTTAATGGCGTATCAGGTAAAAATGGTTGGTATACATCTGATGTAACTATTACACTAACAGCAACTGATGCTGACTCTGATGTACTGGAAACATATTATCGAGTTGCTGATGGAGCATGGCAAACATATTCTCAGCCAATTACGATCACAGAAGATGGAGTGCATTCGATCGAATTTTATAGTGTTGATAGCTTTAACAATGAGGAAGCTGTAAGTTCAATTGAGGTAAAAGTAGATCAGACGGCACCAACTCTAACGATTACAGTTGATAAACCGGTATTATCACCGCCGAATAATAAATTAGAAACAATCAATGTGACGATTGATAGTAATGATGAATTATCTGGTATTGCCGCGGTCGTACTTGAATCTATAACTGTAAATGAGGAGCATTCCTCTGAAGACATTCAGTCTGCAAACTATGGTACGAAT
Source organism: Anaerobacillus sp. (assembly GCF_046314235.1). NCBI lineage: Bacteria > Bacillati > Bacillota > Bacilli > Caryophanales > Bacillaceae > Anaerobacillus > Anaerobacillus sp. Next base: position 324,179 of record NZ_JBKBWN010000001.1, on the reverse strand, counting down.
GATACTGAATTTAGTCTACGTGCATCTAGAAATGGTAACGGTAATGGTAGAGTATATACAGTAACGTATTTAGCAACAGACTATGCTGGCAATACAATCAAAGTTACAGCAACAGTAACAGTTCCAAAAAATAATAAAGGCAAAGAAAAAGAAAAAGATAGATAAAATAGTTCTAACGAAGAAAACCTCAACTCCCTGTTGTGAGGTTTTTCTTCGTTCAAAGACTAGTACGATCAAATTATTTTTATCATAGCATCGATAGGGTTTTATTTAATAGGAAATAAACATTTTGAAATTTGGATAACTATTTCATTTATAAGAAAAAATATCATCGTATAACTTTATAAGGAGGGAATACGATGAAAAAATTACTCATTACTTCGTTTGTGATGCTCTTATTAGTTAGCTTAATTGGTTGCAACGTTGGAAATGAAGGAGCGCAAAATATGCAACAAGGCTATATGGATCAAGAGAGAAATGTTCTTGATTCTGATACTGCCCACTTGCAGCCGTTTAATAACACGCATACAGCCCAAAATAAACAAGGGCAAACGGGGCTGCTTCATAGACGAGATGAAGACAACCGGATTGAACAAGGAGGAGAACTACGCGGGCAAACTAGACAAAATGAAGACCGTTGGAATGAACAAGGTCTTTCTAACAATGAACATGGTCATATAGACAAGCGACCAACAAAAGAGAAGAAAGAAAAAAAGAAAACGACTAATCCTCGCTTTAAACAAATTCAATTGCTGGGAATTAACGATTTACACGGGCAATTAAATGTAACTCGTCGCGTAAATGGTAGACCTGTAGGTCGGGTTGATTATTTAGCCGCCTATTTAAAGCAACGTGCAGCCGAAAATAAAAATACAATTTATGTACATGCCGGTGATATGATTGGGGCTAGTCCACCTATTTCGGCTTTATTACGAGATGAACCAACAATCGAATTTTTAAATAAAATGAATTTTGATATTGGAGCTGTAGGTAACCATGAATTTGATCGTGGATCTGGTGAACTACTTCGCATCGCTCATGGTGGGGCACATGAGGAGACCGGTGATTTTCGTGGGTCTGATTTTACATGGTTGGCGGCAAATGTTATTAGTGAAAAGACAGGCAATCCAATTCTGCCGCCATATAAAATCATAAAAGTCGATGGAATGGACATTGGATTTATTGGCGTGGTAACGACGGATACCCCTAATATTGTCATTCCAAGTGGTGTTGCGGGACTTAAGTTTATAAATGAAGTTGAAGCAATCAATAAGGCAGTTGCTGAACTAAAAAGGCGAGGCGTCAGAGCAATTGTTGTTCTTGCCCACAATCCAGGTAGTTCAAATATGAATGGAGAACAAGCAAGAGGAATATTGGTGGATATCGCTAACGGGGTCGATGATGAAGTCGACATTATTTACGGTGGGCATAATCATGCGTATATGAATACAGTTGTTGACAACAAACTGTTAATCCAATCATATTCATTTGCTACTGCATTCTCTGATGTCGATATCGAAATTGATCCTAGGACAAAAGATATTGTTAGTAAAAGTGCTGAAATCGTCAACGTTTTCCAAGAAGATATTGACCCAGATCCAGAATTTACAGAGTGGATCGCTCATTATGAACAGCTTGTTGAACCTATCGTAAACCGAATTGTTGGAACAGCAGAAACTAGGTTACGGGCACAACAAAACGAACACGGCGAATCAGCTTTAGGAAATTTAATTGCCGACGCCCAACGACAAACAATGAATACTGATTTTGCTTTTATGAACCCTGGCGGAATTCGTGCCGATATTGACATGGGAAAAGTAACATGGGGGAACGTCTATACCGTCCAACCATTCAATAATACACTTGTTAAAATGAACCTAACTGGACAGCAAATTCGTCAATTACTCAATCAACAATGGCAGCCGAACACTACGAGGATGCTACAAATTTCTGGGCTATCCTATCATTGGGATGCTCTTCAACCTCGAGGAGAAAAAGTGTTGAGCATCTTTTTACCAGACGGATCAGAATTAGATCCAAATCAAACATATTCAGTAGTAGCCAATAGCTTTCTTGCAGGAGGAGGAGACAGTTTTACAGTGTTCCGAGACGGCACAAACCGGGAAACAGGACCTGTTGATCTCGATGCTCTTGTTGACTATATTCGCACATTACCGCAGCCATTTACCTATAGTATTGAAGAACGTATTCAAAAGGTACAGTATTAATTTGAAGGCAAAATTTATAAAAACCCTTATCATGGTATGATTACCGATAAGGGTTTTATAATTTTGTGTCTAAATTTAATAATTGTTTTTATGGTGAAATATAGATATTATGTCGATATATGGTTCATTTGTTTTTTTGAGGGGGGAACTCGTGAAAATACTTAGAAGTTTATTTTTAGCATTACTGTTAATTTTTTTTGTAGGTTGCCAGCAACTAGAAGATTTAGAAAATGAGGAAATTACGGGACAGTCAACAGAAGCCAGTGACGTTGAGACACAGGCAAAAGAGGAAGAAATAGTTGTCGAAACACAGAAACAAGAAACGACAATTACGATAGGAGCAATTGGAGATATCTTGCTGCATGAACGGGTCTATGCTCCAGCGAAAACTAGTGATGGAAGTTACGATTTCTTGCCAATGTTACAACGAGTTGCAGCCCTATTAGAAGCACCAGACTTCTTAATGGCAAATATGGAATCGATCCCAGGTGGTGTTGAGCTAGGATTATCGACATACCCCTCGTTTAATAGTCCACATGAGATTGTCAGTAATCTTCAGACTTTAGGTGTAGATATGCTAGTTGGCGCAAATAATCATACTCTTGACCGCGGGTTACGTGCAGTTGAAAGCGCGATTGACTTCTATGAAGAAATAGGAATGGCATACGTCGGTAAATACCGTAGCTCTGAAGATAGAGATACTGATAGAATAGTTACAGTAGAGGATATTTCTATTGGCGTGCTCGCATATTCATATGGCACAAATGGAATCCCGGTGCCAAAAGGGCACGAGTATGTTGTCGCTTTAATTGACTCGGAAAAAATTGCGAAAGACGTTAAAAAGCTTCGTGAAAAAGTCGATATTTTAGTCGTTCATATGCATTGGGGCGCCGAGTATGAACGAGAGCCTAATCAAGAGCAGCGTGAGTTAGCCTTGCAATTAGCTGAGGCAGGTGTTGATGTTGTGTTTGGTCATCATCCTCATGTGTTACAGCCAATCGAAGCGCTTAAGCTTGAAAACGGACATGAAACGGTCGTCTTTTACTCTTTAGGTAATTTCTTTTCAGGACAGAACTTTGACTACACTGATATAGGTGGTGTTGCAACGGTAAAGGTTACAAAGACGGTTGAGGATGATCATGTTAGCGTAAAGATACATTCGCCAGAGATCGAACCAACACAGGTTGTCCAACAAGAAAACGGTTATTTTGTTCGTCCGATGAAAGAGGCTGAAACGCCTTCAATTTCAGGAGCAACGCTTAATGAGATTATTGAACATACACAGGTGTATATAACGAAATAGGTGTCTCATCTTAGTTATGAACTGGATGGCTTAATCCGGTCACCAATCATGGACATGGGGTTGGCTACTGAAATGAATAAATAGTATCCCCGCTGAGAATATTCAGCGGGATTTTTCGGTAGCATAATGTTTAACTTTCATATAGAAGTTAGTAGGTGCTTCTGTTGCAGACGTAAAGTATAAGCTAGTCTAACCATATGGTTCTTTTCGTTTGAATATAATTTAAAATCACGATCAAAATCCCTACTAATAAACCGATGAAAGGAGAAAATACAGACCACCCAGTATAAAAACCAAACAGGAATATGCTAGGTGATGCCAATAGAAAAATAGCTTTTTTTACAGCAATGATAACCATATCATGATCGTCATGTGGTAAAAGCTTAAAAAAGGAATGCCCTTTTACTTCTTTCCAACTAGATTTAATAAGGTGGTTGACACTAAAGGAACAAATGAATACTAACAACCATTTAACCGAGAATGGAACAAGAACAATAGCAATTAAAGATATCATAGTTATTTGAAATAATAAGATCATTGTCGCTTTATTTCGGAGGACAAACTTAATATAGGTTTCAGTAATTAGGTTTGAATTTGTTCGATTACTAAAGAGGTACGCCGAATTCGAAAATAAGATCAATGGCTTTTTTCGCTTCTGTTTACCTTTTTCAACCTTATAGCCACTAGCTGCTATAAAAAGGGAAGTTAATTTTAATCGTTCTTGAGTTTCTCTCAAGCAATCTTCGTTGAAACACCACTTCATGTTCAGCCTCACTTTATAAAGAATGAGTACAGCAATAATGAATAGGACATTGATGATCAATTGGATAGGTAATGATACTAATAGATAGGTTATAAAGATGAAAAATGATATCAGAATTAACGTGATATTTATGAGCAACAACTTCCAGTTTTGAAAGGTCACAGTAAGCATTTGTTTTGTAAATTGAAGACTTAACCGAAAGAAATAAACAAAACTGATGAATGTAATAATTTTAGAGAAAGTTGCTCCTTCGTAGATATACCAGACTGGAAAGAAAACTGCCGATAAAATAAGAATTTGAAGTGCATTTAGGAAAAGAGAATAAGTGATTCCAAAACGCATCACTGTCTCAAGCCAATGCTTGTTTTGTCTTAAAAAAAGTAAATCAGCCTCTTGTAGGAATAAGCGCACTGTTCCTTTAGTACTAAGGAAGAAAAAGATAAACCAGCTAAATTCAGTAGGGAAGGAATGAAGCCACTGTGCTTGGCCACTCCATATAAAATAATATTGATGACAAAAAACGGCCAAAATTGGAAGCAATACATACAACCAGACAATCCAATCAATAGCTGTTTTCCATACACTATAATGGTAATTCCACTCTTTTTTTACACGATGCAAAAACAACTGATATGGATTGTTCATTGGTCTCTCTCCATAAACTTATAGAAGCAATCCATTAAAGAGCCATCGGTATCGCTTTGTATTCTAATTTCTGAGAGTGTCCCTTTGGCAATCATTTTTCCATTGTTCATAAGTAAAAATCGATCACATATTTTTTCAGCTGTATCTAACACATGGGTACACATTAAAATAGCAGCACCGCGTTTTCGCTCTTTTTCTAATATAAGTAGAAAATCTTTGATTGCTTTAGGGTCCAAGCCAATAAAAGGTTCATCGACAATATATAGCTTTGGTTTATTCAAGATCGCAATAATAATCATTAGCTTTTGCTGCATTCCTTTTGAAAAGGAACTAGGAAAATGGTGTTTTGCATCTTGTAATCTAAAAATAGCTATTAACTCATTGGCCCGATTGAAAAAGTTATCATCATCATCCTCGCTCACTGCTTTAACTAGAGTAATATGTTCCCATAAAGTTAATTCTTCATAATAAGTAGGTTGTTCAGGGATATAAGCATATTTCCCTTTTATAACGGTTTTGCCTCTCATTTCTTCGAGTAAGCCTAAAATCGCTTTTAAAATTGTACTTTTACCAGCACCATTTGGTCCAATTAACCCGACAAGTTCATTTTCAGCTAGCTCGAAAGAAATATCTTCAATAGTGCTCTTTTTCTCGAGATAACCAGCATGTTCTATATTCACTTCTAATATGTTCATATCATCACCTCTTTACAACTTCTCTAATTAGTACGGAAATAATTGTAAAAAGGTTTCAATTTTAGACCTTTAACTCATTCTTCCTCGTTAACTCCTACAGAAATAAGAAATTTTGAAGTGGCTACGCCATTGATCTAAATGAGAACCTTACTTACGGACTTGTAGGTAAGGTTTTTTTATCTTTCAATCTATCATTTTGTCCTATTGTTTCTGTATAATAAAGATATAGGGTATTTAAAAGTTTTATCGGAAAGGGGGGCTACCCCATGGAGAAAGATAATTTATCAGGATTTGATTATGAACTATGGTCAAAGAAAATTGTCAATTTTTATTGGTTGTTGGTGAGCATCTCGATTTTGGGCCAATTTGTAGGATTAATTGTTACTTATTTTTACTTTCCTGAACATATTCTAAAATTTTTCTTATGGAAAGTCATTCCCCAAATGAGCATGCATTTATTGATCATGTTAGGTTGCGAATATTTGATAAAAATTAAGAAGGCATATCATTCTAGATTATTGATTATTGCTGGGACACTAATCGCTCTCGTAAATATTGTGATAAACCCGACTGTACCAGGTTTACAAGTAACATTGCTATTACCGATGGTGGTGGCATTAATATATTTTGAAAAGAGTAAATTAGTGTTTAGTTTTGTTGTAAATCTTACTGGGCTGACAGTAGTACATATAGGATTTCCACCGATTAGAATGGCTACATCAGAGTATGAGTATTTTTCTTATTTTTTCTCTTTATGTGCCGGTTTCACTCTATATTTAGCGATCCTCCAAAGAGGAAACGAAGTAATTGAAGTTCTAAGGAAAACGTCAGAAAAGGAAAAGGAACTTATTGTAAAGAGTGCATTGATGGAAAGATTATCTAAGACAGATGCCTTAACTGGCTTATACAATCATAAGACATTTCATGAATATATGGACTATCTTGCGGAACAAAGTGAAAAGTACAATTTACCACTTCAACTAGCCATAGTGGACATTGACGACTTTAAAAAAATTAATGATGACTTTGGGCATAGTGTAGGGGATACAGTCTTGAAATGTGTCGCAGATACGATACTGAAAAGTGTATCAGAGCACGATATTGTTGCACGCTATGGCGGTGAGGAGTTTGCTATTTTGTTTACGGAAAAGAGCTTTGATGAAGCCTATGAGATTACTGAAGCGATTAGAGTGAAGGTTGCTGCATTGCACCACCAAGAAATTCAGAACAGACTAGTGACCGTTAGTATTGGTTTAAAGAACTATGATTTTGGAATGAAAAAAAGTGATTTCTTTAAACGAGCGGATGCCTTGCTTTATGAAGCGAAAGAAAGCGGAAAAAATAAAGTAGCCGTCTAGGTGGAAAAAGAAGTCTTTACTAACGCTGTTAGTGGGACTTTTTTTGTATAAAAATTAAGTAGTGAGCATTAACTTTTATCGTTAATAAAATATGACATAAAACTTACTTTTAGTAGATGTCGTTGGATTTCCTTGAACGAGCCTCTAAAATTCGATAGAGTTTTACAGCGAAGAGAGAGGAGACTATTTTGGGAAATGGTTGCGGCAGGTTTTTCGCAGCCATTTGAGTGTACTGTAAAAAAATTGGCAGTGTTCTTGAGTGAGCCCCTTATACTTAACTGGATAACTACGAAGCGAAAGAAGTCGGCCGAAATTTTCATCAGGGTTGAGAGTGGTAAATCATGAAAGTTCTGTATAGAGGAAATTGAACATCACTGAAGCTTATAAAACTTCGGTAATCACATATACTGATGGATAACGACAATGATGTTTTAGTAAGGATGAAGTGTCCATGGGTAAAGACATGTTTCAAAGAAGACCGATCATATTATGCTTTTACTTTTTGAGTTTACTTATTTTACTTGAAGCTTGGCATCGCTCTAATATAATAGATGTCTTTAAGTGGCTTGGAGATAAACCGATCTTATTCTTTTTCAATTTACTACTGTTATATTTATTTTTCTTAGTATTGAAATTACTAACGAGACGCATTCGTGTTGCTTTATGGGTACTATCTCTTAGTATGTTAACGTTCTTTACGATAAGTAGGATTAAGTTGAATTTGAAAGGAGAACCATTTTTACCTTGGGATTTCTCGTTAGGAAAAGAAGCTGCAAAAATCGGAGAATACTTTAATTTAGTTTCAATAGGAGATGTGACTTTTTTATTTCTCCTTGCTCTCTTTTTTATTCTCGTTCCTTTTGCTTTTAGTAATCAGAAGTTGGAAGCAAAAATGGGAGGAGTGATGGTGCTTCTTTCAATGTTATTAATTATACTTTTTTACGTTAATTCTATGAATGGACAAGTCCACTGGCATCAGAGTATAAGCTATCAAGTTAATGGAGTTCAAGGTGGTTTTATTCAGGCAATAAAAGAAATGAGAATTAATGAGCCGGATGGCTATTCAGAAACTACGATTAATGAATTAAGGGAACAATTTTCTAAAGTTGAGTCAAGTCTAGGAAAAAAGCCTAACATTATTTTTATCATGAATGAGGCTTTTTGGGATCCGATGAGGCTGACAAATGTGAAATTCAATGAAGATCCTTTACCATTTTTCAGGGAGCTACAACAAAACTATACATCTGGAAATCTCTTAGCACCTGTTTTCGGTGGGAGTACAGCGAATACTGAATTTGAGGTTTTAACAGGAAGTAGCATGCATCTTTTACCGCATGGAACGTTAGCGTATGCACATTTTATAAGGGGAAGTCAGCCATCACTTGCTTCAATTTTAAGTGAGGAAGGTTATAGAGCCGTAGCAATTCATACGTATCTCGACTGGTTTTATCAAAGAGATGTTGTTTATGAACAATTTGGATTTGAACAATTTTTTAGTCTTGAGAATTTTATTAACCCGGAGTACCGTAGAGGTTTTATCGCAGATATGGAGATGTCGAGGAGAATTATGAAAGAACACCAAAGCTCAGAGGAACCGCTATTTATTTTTGCAGTAACGATGCAAAATCACAGTCCATTTGATCTAAACCAATATGATGAAGATCGAATTAAGGTTACCGGGCCTTTCTCTAGTACATTAGAGAAAAAAATGAGTACATATAGTACTGGGGTTAAAGATGCTGATGATTCCTTAAAGCTATTAGTAGATTACTTCGAAAAGATCGAAGACCCGACGGTGATTGTCTTTTTTGGTGACCACTTACCACTATTAGGAGATCTATATACAGAGTCAAACTATATTAATGATATAAATCCAAAACATTGGTCGATTGAAGAGTATCAGAAAATGTATTCTGTACCCTTTGTTGTCTGGGACAACTTTCAACAAGAGAAACAGTCAGAACTTTACATGAACTCGTCTTTTCTTGGTGCTTATGTGTTAGACCAATATGCCCTTCAGCAACCACCATTTATGAAATTTCTAAATGAAGTTAGAAAGAATGACAGGCCAATCATCTCAGCGAACAATGGAATAAATGAAATAAGTGATGAGTTTTACAAGAAATATCAGCTGTTGCAATATCAACAATTATTTGGAGAATGAAGATTTTCAAATAGAAAACGATATACGTGGCCTTCTCCCATGTTTTACGGTTCACCTATAGATAACGTAATGGATCAAAAAAGCGATCGAAAATGACAGTTTTTTCACTTTTGTAAAAATATTTTGAAAATAAGAAGGGTTTTTTTGTTGTTTTTTGTTACTAATTTCACTAATTTATTGTATAATACAGAGTACAAATCAAATTAGGGGGATTAAATAAATGAAAAAGTTATTGTCGTTCACATTAGTCTTAGTACTTATGTTAGTTGCTACTGCTTGTGGCACTAAAGAAGATACTGGAGAATATTTACCTAATCAATTAGTGATTGCAACTGGTGGAACTTCGGGTACATATTACCCACTTGGTGGTGGTATCGCAAAAATTATTACTGATAATACTCAAGTGAGTGCAACAGCACAGACAACTGGTGGATCTGTCGAAAACATGCGTCTACTAGGTGCAAAAGAAGTTGAATTAGCATTTGTACAAAGTGATATTGCTGATTATGCATTTAATGGGACATTTATGTTTGAAGGCACCAAAGTTGAAAACTTACAAGGGCTTGCATCTTTATACAATGAAACGGTTCATATCGTTGTTCCAGCTGATAGTGCAATTTCAAGTGTTGCTGACTTAGCAGGCAAGAAAGTTTCTGTAGGTGCTCCAGGTAGCGGTGTAGAAGCTAATGCGCTACAAGTGCTTGAGGTTTATGGGTTAACGTTCGATGATTTAAAAGCGGAACATCTTTCTTTTGGTGACTCAGTTTCTAAAATTCAAGATGGTAACTTAGATGCTGCCTTCGTAACTGCAGGTGCTCCAACAGCAGCAGTTACTGAATTATCAGCTACAAAGGGTGTAAAACTAATTAGTCTTGAGGCTGACATGATTGATGCTTTAATTGCTAAGTATCCTTTCTATCTTAAAGAAACGATTCCAGCCGAAACATACCCTGGTACTGCTGAAACGACAACAGTTGCTGTAAAAGCGATGTTAGCCGTTTCAAAAGACCTTCCAGAAGATTTTGTATATGATGTGACAAAAGCCTTATTCGAAAATACGAATCATTTAGTTGCAATTAACCAAAGAGCAGAAAGTATTACAAAAGAGAATGCAGTTGAAGGGTTACTTTTAGATATTCACCCTGGAGCGTTAAGATTTTATAAAGAGAATGGTTTAAAGTAATTATCTTGTTCTTTTTGAAAAGTCCGAGCGAGGTGGTAAATCTACTTCCTGGCTCGGATTTTTTAGTTAATATCAAACTTAAGTTACAGTTTAATAGAGTAATAGATAATTTGCTTTAAGAAACTCAGATATATATAGTTAATAAAAAATTGAACTAACCACCAGTTCTCCTCTTTTAACTGATGGTTAGTTGAATTTTGTTTTATACAAGTTAGGAGGGATATTCATGAAAGAGAAGCTTACAAAAGAAGCGGAAGCTCAACAACAAGAGCTTCTAACAAAATACGATAAAGAATCTAATTTCCGAAACTTTACAGGGATATTAAAATGGATTATTAAGGGTGGCGCAATTTCCTTTTCATGTTTCCAACTATACACGGCAATATTTGGAACATTAGCATCACAGCTGCAACGATCGGTTCATTTAACATTTGCGCTCGCATTAATATTCTTACTTTATCCGCTTACAAAAAATGCAAAGAAAAATCAATTACCCATCTATGATGGCATACTATCTGTTATAAGTATAGTTGTTGGTCTTTATTGGACGTTTGAATATAGCAATCTTGTCCAACGGGCCGGGATGTATAATTCAATAGATTTGGTCATTGGTGGACTTGCTATTCTACTAGTTCTAGAAGCAGCGAGACGTGTCGTTGGATTACCGATTGTTATAATAGCAGTTACATTTTTACTTTATTCATTATATGGTAGCTATATGCCGGGATTTTTAGAGCATCGAGGAGTTAGTCTCGAGCGTTTGATCAGCCATATGTATTTTACATTAGATGGGATTTTAGGAACACCATTAGCTGTATCAGCAACATTTATTTTCTTATTTTTGCTATTCGGTGCTTTTTTAGTGAAAACAGGAGTTGGTCAGTATTTTAACGACCTTGCTCTTTTAATAGCAGGTAAACAAGTTGGTGGTCCTGCTAAAGTAGCCGTTTTCTCTAGTGCCTTACAAGGAACAATAAGTGGAAGTTCAGTTGCTAACGTTGTAACATCAGGTTCTTTTACAATTCCGATGATGAAAAAAACTGGATATAGTAAAGAATTTGCAGGGGGGGTCGAGGCTGCTGCATCTACAGGTGGACAATTAATGCCGCCAATTATGGGGGCGGCTGCCTTTCTTATGGCAGAGTTTACGGGGATCTCGTATTGGCAAATTGCCAAAGCCGCTGCTGTTCCAGCAATTCTTTATTTTACGGGTATATGGATTATGGTACATTTAGAAGCAAAGCGAATTGGGCTTAGAGGTCTGACAAACGAAGAAATACCGAATAAAAAAGATGTGCTGAAAAAGCTTTATTTACTTCTTCCGATTTTTGTCATTATCGGTTTACTAATGACGGGCTCTTCACCAATTAAAGCTGCTTTATTTGGAATTTTAAGTGTTATTATAGTTGGAGCAATTCGTAAAGAAACACGCTTATCTATTAAAGATATATTTGAAGCACTTGAAAATGGGGCGCGGACAGCTCTAGGTGTTGCTGCTGCAACAGCGTGTGCAGGGATGATTGTTGGAGTTGTGACGCTGACTGGACTAGGTTTAAAATTTGCCAATGGATTAATCGATTTATCAAACGGTATTTTATTGTTAACCTTGTTCTTTACAATGGTTGCTTCGATTATTCTCGGAATGGGGTCGCCAACAACAGCTAACTATATCATTACATCAACGATGGCAGCACCTGCGATTATTTTACTTCTGACTGATTCAGGAGCAACTGAAATAACAACATCCATTCTCTTGTCTGCCCATATGTTCGCCTTTTATTTTGGAATTGTGGCAGATATTACACCACCTGTGGCGCTTGCCGCTTTTGCCGCCTGTGGGATATCAAGAGGTAAACCAATCAAAACAGGTTTTGAAGCATCAAAACTGGCTATTGCAGCATTTCTAATTCCATATATTTTCGTGCTATCACCTGATTTATTTTTGATCGACACGACGTTTGTAAAAGGTACAATCGTAATTATGACGTCATTAATCGGAATGATCGCCATTGGTTCGGCGGTAACTGGTTATTTATTGCGTCATATGAGTGTTATTGAAAGATTAATAGGTGGTATTGGAGGATTATTGTTAATTTATCCAGATGGACATACCGACTTGATCGGTGCTGGACTAATAGCATTAGTAGCAGTCTTACAAATTTTGAAATTCAAGAAAGATCGAGATATTCAAAATGTTACCAGTTTATCTTAGAATTTTTTTGTAAAAGAAAAAATGCTTTATCAATTGAGTGAATTTCATAATTACCTTAATCGAGCTATTTCAAACTAAATGTAGTGGCGAATGGTTTTAACGCAACTACATTTAGAACTTAGTAGCGAAAATAATGAATTATGAAATTCATTGAATTAAATAGAAATTAAAACCACTTTTAGTAAAATTCTAATTGTGGTTTTTTTTATCCTTAAAATTCAACTAAGGTTAACTACGCCTCAAGACCTAGTTGAAATCAGCCTGTGGATCATTATGGAAAAGTTTTACTTTCGATATGATTATGTTTGTGAAGGGGATACTTCAGGAATTTAACAATTAAAAAATAATTAATTCACCTAAAATATTCCTTTTATGTATATAATTAAATTGTTTGTAATAATGGGAGGGAAACAAATGAGTATATTACGTTTTTTGATTGCGAGAAAGAAACTGGTCTTATTAATGGTTTTATTTATTTTTATGATTGGTATTTACTCTGCTGGCAAACTTGATCGGGAGCTTTTTCCGTCAATTTCTTTTGATGGAGCGGTCATTTATGCAAATGCAGGGCAAATGGCGACAATAGACGTTGAAGAGCAAGTGACAAAACCAATTGAGCAAGTATTACAAAATATAAAGGGTATAAAAACATATACTAGCTCTTCATTAATTGGTGTTAGTTCCATTATGGTTCAAGCTGAAGATGGGTTAGGAGAAGAGGTATTTAAAGAAATTGAATCAGCGGTGAAAGGATTGGAAAATCAACTCTCAGGAGTTAACTACATTGCCGCGCAACAAATATCTACGGATCAGCCTTATGAGTTTTATATGACAATTACCGACGGTCAAATGCAGGCGATGTCTGAATTTGCCGAGAAAGTTGTTAAACCACGCCTCGAAGCACTGCCAGAAGTTCGTGAAGTTGGTCTTGAGGGAATTGAAAAGACAGAAATTATCGTTGAGTTGGATCTAGAAAAGCTAAAAGAAGCGGGACTTCCTCATCAGCAAGTCATTCAGAGCATTCAGCAGTTAAATGTTGATACTTCAGTGGCAACACTAGAGTCCGAAGTAGGGAAACCAATTGTCAGATGGACGACTTCAATTACAAGTGTCGATGATATTAAGCAGATTGAATTGCAATCAGCTATAGGTATGAAAAAAATCGATGAAGTCGCAAAAGTGTATGAAGAAAAGACTATGGAATCATCAGTAGGTTGGAATAATGGAACGAGAGACTTTATTTTTGTGCAAATTGGTCGTGTTAAAGAAGTAACTCAAGTAGAGATGGCAGCAGCCGTCCGTAAGGAAATTGAAAAAATCAAAGCGGAAGGTCTTGTCAAAGATTTTCAGTTTGAAGAATTAGTCGCACAAGCAGATTATGTTACGAACTCGATCAATGGAGTCAGTAGTAACGTAATTATTGGAGGGATATTTGCACTAATCATTCTTATCTTATTTTTAAGGAATATACGTGCAACAATCATAATTGGGTTATCAATTCCATTATCGATTTTATTGACATTTGTAACGATGTACTTCTTTGATTATAGCTTTAACATGCTTACGCTGATTGGATTAGGGCTAGGGATTGGTATGATGGTTGATTCTTCGATTGTTATATTAGAGTCAATCTATCGTAAGAAAGAAGAGGGCTATAAGAAGCTAGAAGCTGTTTTAGCTGGAGTTAAAGAAGTGGCAACAGCGGTCCTGGCGTCAATGCTGACAACGATTGTTGTCTTTGTTCCAATCGGACTTCTTGGTGGCGAGATGGGGCAATTTATGATTATTCTTTCAATGATTGTCGTTATTACTTTAGTCAGCTCCGTAATAGTTGCATTTACGTTAATTCCAACGTTAAGTGAGAATTTCTTAAAACTTAAGGCTAGGAAGGGTGATAAGGAAGAAGGATCCATTATAAATAGGTACGGGAAGTTAGTTACTTGGATAACGAAGAAAAAACGAAATCGTTATGGAATGATAGCACTATTTGCAGCAATATTTATTAGTTCCATATTGCTTGTGACGAAAATACCAATGACAGTGATGCCGGATGTCCTTAATCGTTATGCGGAAGTAATGGTTCAACTCGAGAGTGGTTTAACTCCTGCCGAACGTGAAGAAATTGCGGTTAAAATTAATGAAACGATCTCCAAGATAGATGATGTTGATAATAATTTAATTTTGGATAATATTGGAGCGTTCTATCTTCTTGTTAATATGACACCAGAAGAAAGTGCAACGATGGAACAAAGCGAAGTTAATGAAGCATTGAATAAAAGTATCCGTGATTTAGAAGAAGATTATCCAATAATTAGTGTAGGCACAGCCGATTTCTCAGGACCTTCGCTTCCAGTTGCAATTGAGATTAAAGGCGACAATTTGGAAACACTTAGCCTTATCTCAAAAGATATCATGGATGAATTAGCGACTGTTGATGGTATCGTTGGCATTACTTCATCTGCAACAAAAAGAGTGGTAGAAGAACAAATCACTTTTAAAATGAAACAAATGGAAGATGATGGGGTTACTCCTTTAATGTTATTTGCGCAATTACAAGAGTGGTCAGTACGACTACCAGTTGGCGAGTTAAAGGATGAGGAGACAACTCCGATATTCGTAACAACGAACGTGAACATCAATAAGAAGGACGACTTGCTAAAACAAGAAATTTTAACGATCAATGGGGCAAAAAAATTAGCGAAGTTCATTGACTTATCCAAAGTAGAGGTACCTACCGAAATTACTAGAAAAGATGGTGAACGAATCCTTACTGTAATGGCTGACATTGAAGGTCGCGATTTAGGTTCGATAAATCGCGATGTTGAAGAGTTACTAAGCAAATTTGAGGCGCCAATTGGCTATACAATTAAAACGGGAGGTAGCTTAGAAGAACAAAAAGAGCTGCAACAAGATATGATGATGATATTAGGAATTGCTGTTTTTCTAGTGTATTTAGTAATGACAGTTCAATTTAATAGCTTTATTCATCCGATTATCGTTATGTCGATTATCCCGATGACAATTACAGGAGCTTTGTTTGGTCTATTAATAACCCAGTCTGAATTAAGTATTATGTCAGGAATGGGAATGGTGTTTTTAATAGGGATTGTGCTAAATAATGCGATATTGTTAATAGATCGTACAAAACAGCTAAGAGGTTTAGGTTATGAAACGAGTGAAGCGATTGTAGAAGCCGGGAAAAATCGCTTACGACCAATTTTCATGACAACATTAACAACCGTTGCTGGAATGCTGCCGCTTGCTATTTCATCAGGAACAGCTAGTAACTATCAGTCACCGCTAGCCATTGTGATTATATCAGGCTTACTATTTGCAACATTAATTACACTAATCCTCATACCTTCAGTTTACTTATTATTTGAGGATGTAAAAAAAGGCTTAAATCGACTATTTCGACGTAAATCAACTAGACGGAACAAAATATCGGAAACTGTTTAACGAAATTTCACCGATTGAGTTATTTTCTAGATGTAAACGATAATAATGTTTGTTACAATAGAACATAATTTCAAAACATAGGTGATGATATGGAACATGATAAGTTACTAAAGGTTATAGAAGCGGCAAAGCTCTACTATTTATTGGATTATAATCAAAATGATATTGCCAAGGAATTAGGTGTTTCAAGACCAACTGTTTCGCGACTTCTTCAACTGGCTAAGGAAGAGGGGATCGTCCAAATTAAAATAATTGACCCTACCGAGGATATCGAAAATTTATCGTATGCACTTGAACAAAGGTTCAATTTAAAAAAGGCAATTGTCACTCATATCCCCCAATATGAGGATCATGTGATTAAAACGTTTCTCGGTGAAATGGCAGCAAAGTTTTTGCACGAGGTTGTAAAAGACGGTGATACCATTGGTGTGACGTGGGGGACGACATTATATCATACTGCGGTCGAATTAGAACAGAAAGCAGTAAAGGATGTAAAAGTTGTTCAGTTAAAGGGTGGAGTTAGTCACTCGGAAACGAACACCCATATGAATGAAATTCTCTATTTATTTGGGAAAGCTTTTAATACAGCGCCACATCATCTGCCGTTGCCTGCGATAGTAGATCATGTTGTTGTCAAGCAAGCAATGGAAGCGGACCGTCACATAAAACGAATATTAGAACTTGGAAAACAAGCGAATATTGCTGTTTTCACAATAGGTCCAATAAAGTCAGAGTCATTATTATTCCAGCTAGGCTATTTTACTGACGATGAAATGAACGCGATACACTCAAAGGCCGTTGGTGATATATGTTCACGTTTTTTCGACCGTAATGGTGAGATATGTAATGAACAATTGAATGCGCGAACGTTAGGAATTGAGTTGGAGGAACTAAAGCAAAAGGAGTTTGCTGTATTAGTAGCTGGAGGTGCCCATAAAATCGAAGGGATTTACGGTGCATTAAAAGGTGAGTATGCAAATGTATTAGTAACGGATCAGTATACTGCAAAGTTTTTACTAGATAAATGATTTTCTTAGCGAGGTTGTCCCATAAGTATCAGTGCACCTTTAATTACATCCGTGTTGGTGAAAGTGAACTTTCATTGGTGACTGATGCTTTCCTTTTGGATAGCCTCGTTTTTTATTTTTATTATTGCTGTCACACTTTAAATTTGTGATACAATTTTGTCGTAGTTTTGAACATTTTTATTATTTTTTACAAATGTTCAATTGGTAGTTTACATTTGTTCCTTAAGTCTGGTATATTAATTCTGTACCGATCATGATCTTTACAAACATAAATTTATTAATTTTATAGGAAAAATGAAATCGTTTCCAAAAGCATTAGATTCAATTTGTTAAAAACTAATCAATTAAAACAACAAGAGGTGGCTAACATGAACATCATATGGGGAATTTTTGGGATTTTTACTGTGTTTTTTCTTGCGTTTTTATTTTCAAGCAATCGTAAGGCTATTAAACCAAGAACAGTCTTAGGTGGATTAGCAATTCAGCTATCATTCGCATTTATCGTATTGAAGTGGGAGTTTGGGAAAGAAAAATTAGCACAACTAGCATTAGGTGTTAATGAAATTGTCAATTATGCAAACGAAGGAATTAACTTCTTATTTGGAGGAGTTTTCATTGCAGATAATGTCGGTTTTATTTTTGCATTTCAAGTATTACCGGTTGTTATTTTCTTTTCAGCTTTAATATCCGTTCTTTATTACTTAGGAATTATGCAAATTGTCATTAAATTCTTAGGTGGTGGACTTTCAAAATTATTAGGAACAAGTAAGGCTGAGTCACTATCGGCTGCAGCTAACATTTTTGTTGGACAAACAGAGGCACCTTTAGTTGTAAAGCCGTATTTAGAGAAAATGACGAGGTCAGAACTTTTCGCTGTAATGACTGGGGGATTAGCGTCAGTAGCAGGGTCTGTGTTAATTGGATATTCATTGCTTGGGGTACCTTTAGAATATTTACTTGCAGCAAGCTTTATGGCAGCTCCAGCAGGGTTAATCATTGCAAAAATTATGATCCCGGAAACTGAACATTCTCAGACGTCAGACGACTTACATCTCGAGAAGGATACTGAATCGGTAAATGTTATTGATGCAGCAGCCAGAGGAGCAAGTACTGGTTTACAATTAGCACTGAATATCGGCGCGATGTTACTTGCGTTTATTGCTCTAATTGCACTAATAAATGGTTTATTAGGATTAATTGGTGGGGTATTCAACTTTGAAGGACTAACATTAGAAATGATTCTTGGTGTTTTATTCGCACCAATTGCCTTTGCAATCGGAGTACCTTGGTCAGAGGCAGTTCAAGCAGGTGGATATATTGGGCAAAAATTGATTTTAAACGAATTTGTAGCTTACTATGCATTTGCACCACAAATTGAACAACTTTCACCAAAAACAGTAGCAGTTATAAGTTTTGCATTATGTGGCTTCGCTAACGTATCATCCATGGGTATATTACTAGGTGGGTTAGGTAACCTTGCTCCTAATCGCCGACCAGATATCGCAAAATTAGGTGTTAGAGCTGTAATCGCGGGGATGTTAGCATCACTACTAAGTGCATCGATTGCAGGAATGTTATTCTAATAATATAAAGTAGGGAGTTGTCAATGATGAGAATGGTAGATGTAATAGAAAAGAAAAGAGATGGACATGAATTAAGTATGGAAGAGATTCAATTTCTAATCGAGGGCTACACGAATAATACGATTCCAGATTATCAAATGTCAGCTTTTGCAATGGCTATCTTCTTTCAGGGAATGACTCAACAAGAGCGGGTGTATTTAACTGAAGCGATGGTGAACTCGGGAGATCAAATTGACTTATCGGGCATTAAAGGCATTAAAGTTGATAAGCATAGTACTGGTGGAGTAGGTGACACGACGACTCTTGTACTTGCACCTCTTGTAGCAGCCGTGGGTGTACCAGTAGCAAAAATGTCTGGTAGAGGTTTAGGTCACACCGGTGGTACGATTGATAAGCTAGAAGCTGTTCCAGGCTTTCATGTGGAAATAAGCAATGAAGAGTTTATAAAACTTGTTAATGATAATAAAATCGCTGTAATTGGACAAAGTGCAAACTTAACACCAGCAGACAAAAAGTTATACGGTTTACGTGATGTTACAGCAACGGTTAATTCAATACCACTTATAGCTAGCTCGATCATGAGTAAAAAAATTGCATCTGGAGCTGATGCAATAGTGTTAGACGTAAAAACAGGTAACGGTGCCTTTATGAAAGAACTTGATGATGCAGTTGATCTTGCAAAGGCGATGGTTGAAATCGGAAATGGTGTTGGCCGAAGAACAATGGCGGTTATATCTGATATGAGTCAACCACTTGGATTTGCAATTGGAAACGCACTTGAGGTGAAAGAGGCCATCGACACATTAGTCGGAAAAGGACCTGAAGATTTACAAGAGCTATGTTTAGTATTAGGTAGTCATATGGTTGTTCTTGCCCAAAAGGCAAAAACGATAGAAGAAGCACGTCAAATGTTAGTAGAAGTTATGGAAAATGGCAAGGCGTTAGAAACGTTTAAAGTATTTTTAGCTTCTCAAGGTGGGGATGCAACTGTCATTGATGATCCTTTGAGACTTCCAACGGCAACCTATATAATAGAAGTAAAGGCGCAAAAGGAAGGATATGTATCGGAAATTATTGCAGATAAAATTGGAACAGCAGCAATGGTTCTTGGTGCCGGTCGTGCTACGAAAGATTCCATCATTGATTTAGCGGTTGGTCTTGTCTTAAATAAAAAAGTCGGTGATTTTGTAAAAGTTGGTGAATCGCTAGTGACCATCCATAGTAATAGTGAAAATGTTGGAGATGCTAAGAAGCGAATTTATGAAGCATATTCAATCGTTGAACATCAAGTAAAAGCTCCATCACTAATCTACAAAGAAATTTTATAAAAGAGAGGATAATATAACGATGACAAATTTAGCAAAAATGATCGATCACACAGCATTAAAAGCAGATACTACTAAAGCACAAATTGAGGCACTATGTGCGGAAGCTAAGGAGTACAACTTTGCTTCTGTATGCGTAAATCCGACATGGGTTAAAACAGCTGCAGAACTTTTGAAAGATACTGGAGTTGATATTTGTACCGTCATCGGTTTTCCTTTAGGAGCAAACACGCCTGAAACAAAAGCTTTTGAAACTCATGACGCAATTAACAATGGTGCGACTGAGGTTGATATGGTCATTAATGTTGCAGCATTAAAAGCAGGCGATGATGAATTAGTAGAGCGAGATATTCGCGCTGTCGTAGAAGCAGCTAAAGGGAAAGCTTTGACGAAGGTTATTTTCGAAACATGTCTTTTAACAAAGGAAGAAATTGAGCGTGCTTGTCGTTTATCTGTTCAAGCTGGCGCTGACTTTGTAAAGACATCTACTGGTTTTTCTACGGGTGGCGCAACAGTAGAAGACATTGCATTAATGAGAAAAGCCGTTGGTCCTAATGTTGGTGTAAAAGCTTCAGGTGGAGTAAGAAGTTTAGCCGATGCACAAGCAATGATTGCTGCAGGTGCTACTCGCATAGGAGCTAGTTCTGGTGTTTCTATTATTAAAGGCGAAACGTCAACGTCAACATACTAAAATAAAAGAGGTTGTTAAAAATGAAAGAGATTATATTAAGTTTAGTTGCTGGGGTAATCATTGGAATTGTATTTAAAAGTTTAAAGTTACCTTTACCTGCACCACCTGTTTTGGCTGGTATTATGGGGATAGTCGGAATTTTCCTTGGCGGACTAATCTTTACCCAAGCGGTTAAGCTTTTTTCATAAATTTTAGTTGGTCTAGGATAGTTAGTTCATATTAAAAGGGAATGGAGTGGTTTAATATGCAAGATATGTATCAAAAAATCAAAGAGTCAGCAGCTTTTATTGCGGAGAAGATCGAGGTAAAACCTGAAATTGGTCTAATCTTAGGATCAGGGTTAGGTGAACTGGCAGATGAAGTTCAGAATGCTGTAAAGATACCTTATGGTGATATACCGCATTTTCCAGTTTCTACGGTAGTAGGTCATGCAGGCCAGCTTGTAATAGGTGATTTAGATGGTAAGCGTGTAGTGGCCATGCAAGGACGCTTTCACTATTATGAAGGTTACTCAATGCAAGAAGTAACCTTCCCAGTCCGAGTTATGAAAGAACTTGGTGTTGATCTAATGGTAGTTACGAATGCATGTGGCGGCATGAACAAGAGCTTTCAACCTGGTGACTTAATGATCATTACGGATCATTTAAACATGACAGGAGATAACCCACTTATTGGTCCTAACATCGAAAGTTTTGGACCACGTTTTCCAGATATGAGCCATGCTTACACTCCAGAACTGGTTACATACGTAGAGCAAATAGGATCTAAGCTTGAGCTTAATCTGCAAAAAGGTGTATATGCTGGAGTAACCGGGCCAACTTATATGTCAGGTGCAGAGTTGATCATGCTTCGTAAGCTTGGTGGAGACGTTGTTGGGATGTCAACTGTTCCTGAAGTAATTGTTGCCCGTCATGCAGATATGAAAGTTATTGGCATCTCATGTATAACAGACATGGCAATCGGTGAAGAAATTGAAGGGATTACTCATGAGGAAGTTGTCGAAGTGGCTAATCGCGCAAAACCAAAATTTATTAAGCTAGTAAAGAATATTGTATCTAACTATAATGAATTTTAAAAAATGCGAAGGTGTGAGCGAGATATGAAGAAAGAACAGTTAATTCATGAAGCGAAGCTTGCAAGAGAAAAGGCGTATGTTCCCTATTCAAAGTTTGGCGTTGGTGCAGCATTGCTAACTAAAAGTGGCGAGGTTTTTCATGGCTGTAATATTGAAAATGCGGCATATAGTATGTGTAATTGTGGAGAGCGTACAGCATTGTTTAGTGCATATGCTAAGGGAGAAAGAGAATTTGTTGCATTAGCAGTTGTTGCGGATACAAAGAGACCTGTTCCTCCTTGTGGCGCTTGCCGACAAGTAATTGCAGAACTGTGTGATCCAAACATGATCATTTATTTATCAAACATGAATGGTGACATTAAAGAAACAACCGTTAGTGAGATTTTACCTGGCGCTTTTTTACCAGAGGATTTAATTAAATAAACAACGCTTATAGTGTTGGTGGCAAGCAACCCCAAAAGGGGGCGGGCACCCATATTTTAATGAAGGAAAAAAAAAACATTTTTATAAAAAACAAAAAAA